>CAZGZZ010000027.1:0-27833 GCA_964530315.1 uncultured Lachnospiraceae bacterium | reverse complement strand
AAAAATTTAAAAGTTTATTTTTTCTTTAAAGCCGACTGGATGTCAAAAGGTGTACTTTTTGACATTGCCGAATCGAAAGGGGAAGATTCGTGATGAACAGCTCATAAAATAATTTAAATTATGTCAATTTTAAGCAAAGAAAAGAAAGGAATTAAAATTATGAAAAATAAAATATCTGTAATTGTGGCATTGGTTTTAATGCTGTCAACAATTTTTAGTGTGAATGTATTTGCGAAAACTGATTTGCCGACAATATCGAAAAATAAACCATTAACAACATACACATATAATTCATCGGGAAAAGTATATGCTTATACAGCATCTAACTTGAAAACAAAGACCGGCGGATATATTGCCTGCTCAACGGATGAATGTAAGATTATTGAAATAAGCGGAAAAGCAGTTAAAGTGACTTACCCGGTATCAAAGGGATCAAAGACAGCTTGGTTTTCAATGGATGCGTTTACAAAGCGTGATTTGGCGAATGATGCAGCAAAATCATCATTTACAGCCCAAACCAAGGCAACAACATACAAATGGAAAGGTAAAACAAATACATTTGGTTCGGTTGCAAAGAATGATAAATGCTATTTGATTAATGGAGATGAAAACAGCGAATGGGTGCAAATAATCTATCCTGTTTCCAAAAGTCATAAAATGGGCTGGGTTACAGGCTCTGACTATGCTGAAATGCGTGGCATAAAAACAGGACCTACTCCTATACCGTCGTCTAAAAAGTCAGAAGGCTTAATTTCCCCCTTGAAAGGTAACTTAAAGAATACACCATCCAGTTCATCGACAAAAGGTGTGAAATGTGATTTTTCAGCCGCCAAAGGTACTCCTGTGTATGCTCCGGCAGACGGTACGGTTCAGTATATCCAAGTTTATGGTAAAACTACCAAAAATGGCGATTATAAGCTTATTTCATATGGAAATCAGATTATGTTTACATCTGCTGATGGTAAATACACTGTACTGATGGGACATTTGAATTCATTCAACGGTGTATCCCTAAAAATCCCGTCAAGCCAAACAGCAAAAGTATCAACCTGGTCAGCGTCAAAGTATTATAACAAAACTGCGGCAAATACCAGCGTAAGAAAGGTTTTGGCAACAAACGATAAAATTAAACAAGGCGATTTGCTCGGATACACAGGCGAAACCGGAAATGCACACGGTCCTCATTTACATATGGAAGTAAAGAAAAACGGCAGTGCCGTAAATCCCATATCAGTGATGAAATCGTGGAAATAAAATTATAGGAGTTGTCTGAATTATGAAAAAGAAAATATCACTGTGTATATCGGTTATGCTTATGTTGTCAAGTATTTTCAACATTAGTATATTTGTAAAAGTTAATTTACCGACAATATCAAAAAACAAACCGTTAACAACATATACATACAATTCATCGGGGAAAGTATATGCTTATACAGCATCTAACTTGAAAACAAAGACCGGCGGATATATTGCCTGCTCAACGGATGAATGTAAGATTATTGAAATAAGCGGAAAAGCAGTTAAAGTGACTTACCCGGTATCAAAGGGATCAAAGACAGCTTGGTTTTCAATGGATGCGTTTACAAAGCGTGATTTGGCGAATGATGCAGCAAAATCATCATTTACAGCCCAAACCAAGGCAACAACATACAAATGGAAAGGTAAAACAAATACATTTGGTTCGGTTGCAAAGAATGATAAATGCTATTTGATTAATGGAGATGAAAACAGCGAATGGGTGCAAATAATCTATCCTGTTTCCAAAAGTCATAAAATGGGCTGGGTTACAGGATCCGATTATGCTAAAATGACCAACAAAACACTAACAGATAAAGATGATACTTTAAACACAAAGTCTTTAGCTGATGTTGCAAGAGTAGAGATAGGTTATCAAGGTACTAACAAAAGCGGAAAAGGGACAGGCGATTATACAAAATATGGCAAATGGATTGGTTCTAACGGTACACAATGGTGTGCAAGTTTTGTAAGTTGGTGTGCAAACAAAGCGGGAATTTCAACAAATGTTATTTACAAAACTGCAGATTGTGATACTATGGAGAGCAAAAGTACTAGTTATCATAAATGGGATAAAAACTCCTTAAAATCGTTAAAGAAGAACGATGTTATATTTTTTGCAAAAACATCTAATTTATCAGATTCAAACCATGTTGGAATTGTTACTGCAGTAAATAAATCTAAAAAAACAATCACAGTTGTTGAGGGCAATACCGGTCCGTATTATGGACCGGATATTGTAAGAGAAATTACATATACTGTTGATTCAAATAGTGGAAAAATCACCAAAGGATATAACGGGTATAGTTTCTGTGGCTATATTTCTGTAAATTAATTCATATTAAGCGGAGGGATTTCCCCCTCCGCTAATTTGTTAAGAGGAGTGAATATTTTGAAAAAAATAATATCTGCCATTCTTTCGTTGTTGCTTTTGTATTCATCTTTCACAGCTTTTGCTACAGATCTTTCCAGCATCATAGCAAACGAGCATACTATGCAAATTTTAGGTGTCGAGCAAGGGCAATGCGGAAAAAACTTAAAATGGAAACAAGGCGTTACGCTACACCCCACATTTGAAATTACAGGCACGGGCGATATGTACAATTATGATGTGGAATCCCAACCATATCCTACAAATGCATATGTTGTAAAGCTTGATGACAATATAACATTTATAGGCAATTATGCATTTTATAATTTCACAAATATAACTGAAATTAATATTCCGAACAAAGTAACCGAGATAGGCTATGACGCTTTTAAAAATTGTTCTTCGCTCTTATCGGTCGAAATACCGGAAAGTGTCACGATAATAGGTTCAAGTGCATTTGAGGGCTGTACCAATCTTCAAAGTGTAACACTTCCAAACAATTTACAAAATATTTATTATTGGACATTTTGTATGTGTAAAAATTTGAAAGAGTTGAAAATAAACGATGGTGTAAAAGAAATTTGGATGGGAGCATTTTTTAATTGTTCCAATCTTGAAACAATTTATATTCCGAAAACCGTAGAAAATATTGGCAACAGAGTTTTTTACGGATGTGACTCTCTGAAAACTATATATTATTCTGGAAATAAAACAGATTGGAAAAATATATCAATCGGGTCTGGAAATTCTGAAATTGATAACGCTGAAATTATATTTCTAGAGGAAGATGATGTTTTAGACAATAAAATATGCACCTTATGCGGTGCAGAAATGTCAAATGATAATATTTTTTATGATGAAGATAACAATTTGATATGCCAAGACTGCTATAATGAACTTTCCGAAAGTGAACAGGAATGTTACATTTGCGGTGAATACTTCAATCCCGATGATATGCTATATGACGAAGATGACAATTTAATATGTCAAAACTGCTATGAAGAGCTTCAAAGTGATGATTACAACAAAAAAATCAACGAAATTGAGTGTCCTCATTGCGGCGAAACATTTGAAGAGTCAGAGGATGTATATGATCAAGACGGAGATATATTTTGTCCGTATTGCGATGAATATATATTTGACATAGAAAAAAGCACAGATGATACGGAAATTGAATTAATAACCTCCGATTGGGCGGAAGATGAAGTTTATGAAGCATATCAAAACGGTCTTATCCCAAACGAAATGCTTAAAACCGCACTTTATAAAAATATTTCCAGAGAGGAATTTGCCGCTGTTGCCGTGAAATTATATGAAAAAATAATAGGTTATCTTCCCGATGTTGATATTTATGATACGCCGTTTGAAGATTGCAACTACGCAAGCGAATACAACAATTATATAGCTATTGCTTACGATCTCGGCATAACAAACGGTACTTCATCCACAACATTTTCGCCATACGAAAATATCACCCGTGAACAGCTTGCGGTTATGCTTTCAAGAGTTTTGACACCTCCTGATAATCGTTCTGTTACACTGTTTGCAGACCATAACAATATATCACAATATGCTGTTGACGCAGTTTATTTTATGACAATGCACGACATAATTAAGGGTGTTGGAGATAATCGATTTGCTCCAAAAGAAACCGCAACAAGGGAACAGGCACTGTTAATAACATCAAGACTTTTAAATGCTTCACTGACTTGGTAGCTTTTATGCAAAATTTATTTTATACAATTTACGGCACGGCAATTCATTCCACAATTGCCGTGCCGTATTTTTATATTCTCTTTGACAAGACGGTTTTTTCATATTCCTTAATATCACCAAACCATTCTCTGTCATTTTTCACTCCGCAACGCTCGCAATACTCCGCCCACACATCACCGAAAGGCATTGTTTTCAATTCATCCTGCACAACCTGAAGCTCTGTAAGCTCATTTTCGTTTTGCAGTTTTTTCAAAAGCTCATTCGGTGTGCAAAGTGCATTCAAAAGTGCCTTTTGCCAATTTCTGAAGCCGAGTGTCCATGCCGAAATTCTGTTGATACTTGCATCGAAATAATCAAGTGCCATATAAACTCTGTCAAGTGCGTCACATCTGACAATTTCCTTTGCCATTTCCCTTGTTTCATCATCAAACAAAACCACATGGTCACTGTCCCATCTTATCGGTCTTGTGATATGCAATGCAATTTCGGGATAGAAGCACAGAAGTGCCGGAATTTTATCCGAAACAACCTCTGTTGGGTGATAATGCCCGTTATCCATCAATGGCAAGCATCCGTCATGAGTTGCGGCAAAGCTCAATGAAAATTCCGCACTGCCGGCAGTAAACGCTTCAACTCCTATACCGAATACCTTTGATTCAACACATGGCTTAACCAAATTTTTATCATACGGTTCGGACAAAATTTCCTCGATTGACTTTTTATATCTCATTCTCGGTTCCATTCTGTCTGCCGGGATATCCTTGTAACCGTCACCCGTCCATATATTCATAACACAGGGAACACCTGTTTGCTCCGCAAAATACTGTGATATTCTGATGCAAGCTTTTCCGTGTTCAATCCAAAATTTTCTTGTTTCTTCATCGGGGCTTGAAAGAGTCAAACCGTCTTTCACTTTCGGATGAGAAAAGAATGTGGGATTGAAATCGATTCCCATATTTCTTTCCTTTGCAAAGTCAACCCACTTTTGAAAATGCTTCGGTTCAAGCTTATCTCTGTCGGCAAATTCTCCATCCTCAAAGACTGCGTAGCAGGCATGAACATTTAACTTCTTTTTACCCGGGCAAAGGCTCATAACCTTGTCGATATCCGCCATGAGCTCCTGTGCATTTCTTGCTCTTCCGGGATAATTACCCGTTGCCTGAATACCTCCCGTCAAAGGTCCTTTTGTATCAAATCCCTTGACATCGTCTCCCTGCCAGCAATGAAGAGAAACCGGAATATTTTTCAATCTTTCGATTGCGGAATCCGTATCAACTCCGATTTTTTCGTACATTTTCTTTGCATAATCATATCTGTTCATATTAAAACCTCTTTTTTCTTATTCGTCCTTTGAATATAATGCCGCACCGATTATTCCGGCATCATTAAACAATGTTGCAACACTTATTTTTGTCTTTGTTCCATACTTATTATACTCGTGAGCATAGCAGTATTCAATTATCGGATTTACAAGATAATCGCCCTCTTTGCTTATACCTCCGCCGATTACAAGCTGTGCAGGCTGGAATATATTCATTATACTGATTAATCCCGAAGCAACATATTCACGATATGTCTTGACAACCTCCAAAGCCGCCGCATCTCCCGCCTTTGCGGCTTCAAATGCAGTTCTTCCGCTGACCTTTCCCTCGTCTTCTGCATATTTATGCATAAGACTTTCGGGATTTTTTTCCATCGCTTCCTTCGTCTGGCGAATCAATGCCGTAACAGATGCATACATTTCCCAGCATCCGATATTTCCGCAGTTGCACTGAAGTCCGTTATGTACAAGTGTTATATGTCCCAATTCTCCGCCGGCACAGTTAAAACCGTTAAAAATTCTTTTATTAATGATTATTCCTCCGCCGACTCCCGTTCCGAGAGTTATGAATATAAATGATTCAACACCGTTTCCGTTTATTGAATATTCACCGTATGCCGCCGCATCCGCATCGTTCAAGATTTTTACTTTTTTATCAAATCCCAAACATTCTTTGAATTCCTCAACCAACGGAGTTTTTTGCATTTTTAAGTTATTTGCATACAAAACAACACCGTTTTTTGTGTCAATTGTTCCCGGGCATCCGATTCCGATGCTGTCTATATCATCTTCCGAAAGATTATTTTCGCTCATAAGCCTTTTTGTAAGTGCCGCCATATCGGCAACAATTTCCTTGTGTTCTCTTTGTGCAAGAGTCGGAGTGGATAGCTTATTGATAATTTTCCCGTCATTATCAACAATTCCTGCGGCAATGTTAGTTCCTCCCAAATCTATTCCTATATACATTTTAAAAACCTCCAATTAAATTATCCCACTAAATTATAAAATAAAATATCTATTCTGTCAACAGAAATTCGGTCAATTCTTCCATACTGTCAACAATTTTTATCGCACCGTAATATTCAAGCTCTCCCTCCGGTGCAAAACCGAAAGAAACACCGATACACGGAACATTATTTTTCTTTGCTCCCAGAATATCGTGCATTCTGTCTCCCACCATAACCGGTGATTTATATTCTCCGGCTTGGTTTAACACTTCGCTCACGACCTCCGCCTTGTCGTTTCTTGTTCCATCGAATTCCGCACCGACAAGAATATCAAAATACTTATCCAGATTCAAGCTTTTTAAGACTTCTCTTGCGTAAATATGCGGTTTTGATGTTGCAAGTGCAATTTTTTTTCCATTTTCTTTAAGAATTTTCAACGCATTCTCAGCTCCGGGCATAATCTCATTTTCATAAACACCTTTTTCGTCATATCTGACCCGATAATGCTTTATTGCTTCCGTTGCCCTTTCAACACTCATACCGTAAAATTCGGTAAAACTGTCAATCAGCGGCGGTCCTATAAAACGAAGCAGATTTTTTTTGTCGTTTTCTGTAATTCCGCACTTTTCTAAAGCATACTGCACCGATTTTGTTACGCCCTCCTCCGAATTAACAAGCGTACCGTCCAAATCAAAAAGAATTAAATCATACATTGCCATTCTCCTTTGCCTCCTTGAGAACTTTTTTCAAATATTTTCCGGTATAGGATTTTTCATTTTTACTTACCTCTTCGGGCGTTCCCTTTGCGACTATCTGTCCGCCGCCTGCTCCGCCCTCCGGTCCAAGGTCGATTATATAATCAGCCGTTTTTATCACATCCAGATTGTGTTCTATGACAACAACCGAATTTCCGCCGTCAGTGAGCTTTTGCAAAACCTTAATGAGCTTATGCACATCATCGGTATGAAGTCCTGTTGTCGGCTCATCAAGCACATATATAGTTCTTCCCGTGCTTCTTTTTGAAAGCTCGGTTGCAAGCTTGACTCTTTGAGCCTCTCCTCCCGAAAGCGTTGTTGAGCTTTGACCGAGCTTGATATATCCGAGCCCAACCTCTTTTAGCGTTTCTAATTTTCTTTTTATTCTGGGAAGATTTTCAAAAAATTCGACACTCTCATCAACCGTCATATCCAACACCTCATAGATGTTCTTCCCTTTATACTTAACTTCAAGAGTTTCTCTGTTATATCTTTTTCCCTTGCAAACCTCACAAGGCACATAAACATCCGCCAAAAAATGCATTTCAATTTTAACTATACCGTCTCCGGCACACGCCTCACATCTTCCTCCGCTTATGTTAAAGCTGAATCTGCCCGGCTTATAGCCTCTCATTTTAGCCTCGTTTGTTGAAGCAAAAATTTCTCTTATATCGTTAAAGACATTCGTGTAGGTAGCAGGATTTGAGCGTGGTGTTCTTCCTATCGGAGATTGGTTGATGTCAATAATCTTGTCAAGCTGTTCTATTCCCTTTATCTCCTTATGTGCTCCCGGATGTATTTTTGCACGGTTCAAATCTCTTGCAAGACGCTTATATAAAATTTCATTTATCAATGAGCTCTTTCCCGAGCCCGAAACGCCCGTTATGCAGGTCAGTACACCCAGTGGAATTTTAACATTTATCTTTTTTAAATTATTTTCTTTTGCTTCGATAATTTCAAGTTCTCCGGTCTTTTTTCTTCTTTTTTCGGGTACTTTTATGAATTTTTGACGGCTCAAATACTGTCCCGTAATGCTGTTTTTGCATTGCATCAATTCCTTTGCCGTTCCCGCACCGACAACCTCACCGCCGTGAATACCGGCTTTCGGTCCTATATCCACTATATAATCTGCCGCAAGCATCGTGTCCTCATCATGCTCGACAACAATAACCGTATTTCCCAAGTCACGAAGATTTTCCAGTGTTTTTATGAGTTTATCGTTATCCCTCTGATGCAAGCCTATGCTCGGCTCATCAAGAATATATAAAACTCCTGTCAATCCCGAACCGATTTGCGTTGCAAGTCTGATTCTCTGTGCTTCGCCGCCCGACAGAGTACCTGCGGAACGGGAAAGATTAAGATAATCAAGTCCGACATCAAGCAAAAATTTCAACCTTGCCTTTATTTCTTTCAAAACCTGTGCCGCAATCATCATTTCCCTGTCGGTGAGCTTCAAATTTTCAATAAAATCAAGTTCCTCTTTTATCGACATACAGGTAAATTCATAGATATTAACACCGTTCACCGTAACAGCAAGAACCTCATCATTCAGTCTTGCACCGTTACATTTATAGCATTTTATAACATTTATATATTTTTCAATATCAAATTTTGCATAATCGGAGCCTGTGGAATGATATCTTCTTTCAAGATTTATAACAACACCCTCAAATTCCGAATAATAGCTTCCGTTACCGTAATTTCTGGTATAATCAAACTTTATTTTTTCACCGTTTGAGCCGAACAGCACAACATTTTTGACATTTTCCGGTAAATCCTTAAACGGTGTATTTATGTCGAATTTATAGTGTTTTGCAAGCCCCGTATAGTACATATGTGCCATACTGTCCTCAATTTCGGGTGCCGCCCATCCCGTACAATAAATCGCCCCCTCCAAAAGACTCAGATTTTCATCGTATATTATCAACCCCGGGTCAACCTTTGAAAGTTCTCCGATACCGTCGCACTCCGGGCAAGCACCGTACGGATTGTTAAATGAAAACAATCTCGGGGTCAATTCCTGAATACTTATTCCGCAATCGGGGCAGGCATAATTTTGGCTGAAAGTCACAACTTCATCGCCTATTTTTTCTATCATAACAATATCACCCGAAAGCTCAAGTGCCGTTTCTATGGAATCGACAAGACGATGTCTTGAAATATCTTCTCTTACAATCAATCTGTCGATAACTATTTCGATGTTGTGTTTTTTTGTTTTTTCAAGCTCTATGCTTTCTGATAAATCATATTGAACACCGTCCGCCTTGACCCTCACAAATCCGCTTTTTGCGGCTTTTTCAAGCACCTTTTTATGTTCGCCTTTTTTTCCTCTTATGACGGGAGCCAAAATTTGAATTTTTGTTCCGTTCTCAAATTTGCAAACCGCATCCGCAATTTGATCAACCGTTTGCTTTGAAATTTCCTTTCCGCATTTCGGACAATGTGCAATTCCTATCCTTGCATACAATAGTCGAAGATAATCATAAATTTCAGTAACCGTTCCGACCGTTGAACGAGGGTTTTTCGATGTTGTCTTTTGATCAATGCTTATTGCGGGAGAAAGTCCTTCAATCAAATCAACATCTGGCTTTTCCATCTGTCCGAGAAATTGGCGTGCATATGACGAAAGCGACTCGACATATCTTCTCTGTCCCTCCGCATATATTGTGTCAAATGCAAGCGAAGATTTTCCCGAACCCGACAAGCCTGTCAGGATAACAAGCTTGTCTCTCGGAATATCAAGAGAAATATTTTTCAAATTATTTACTCTCGCCCCTCTTATTTTTATAAATTTATTCATTCTTCTTCCCTCATTCTCTGCTTAAGTTTCGTAATCCTGTCTCGCAATTCAGCCGCTTTTTCAAATTCAAGCTCTGCCGCCGCCGAAATCATTTCATCGGTGAGATTTTCAATCATTGCTTCGATATCCTCCGAATCGGCATCATCCAAGCTGTCATCCTCTGCCAATTCAATTGTTTCGATTGCCTTTCTGACATCCTTTATTATTGTTTTCGGAACAATTCCGTGTTCCTCGTTAAATTTCTCTTGAATTTTTCTTCTTCTCTCCGTTTCACCCATAGCCTTTTCCATAGATGCGGTAATTGTATTGGCATACATTATAACCATACCCTCGGCATTTCTTGCTGCTCTACCTATTGTTTGGATTAATGATGCCTCGCTTCTCAAAAAACCCTCCTTATCCGCATCCAAAATCGCCACCAACGAAACCTCCGGTAGGTCAAGCCCCTCTCGCAAAAGATTTATTCCGACCAAAACATCAAACTCTCCGAGCCTTAAATCTCTTATAATTTCGGTTCTCTCTATCGTCTTGATTTCCGAATGCATATACCTCACCTTTATTCCCACATTGGTGAGGTAATCTGTCAAATCCTCCGCCATTTTCTTGGTGAGTGTTGTCACCAAAACTCTTGTATTGTTTTCAACTCTTTTGTTTATCTCTCCTATCAAGTCATCAATTTGACTTTCAACGGGACGAACCTCTATTACAGGGTCTAAAAGTCCCGTCGGTCTTATAACCTGTTCCGCAACATTTGTTGAATGTTCCTTTTCATAAAGTCCGGGAGTTGCGCTTGTAAAGATAACTTGATTGAGTTTTTCTTCAAATTCATCAAATTGGAGCGGACGGTTATCATATGCACAGGGAAGTCTGAAACCGTAACCGACAAGATTTTCTTTTCTTGCCCTATCTCCGTTATACATTCCCCTCACCTGCGACACCGTGACATGAGATTCATCTATTATCATAAGATAATCTTCCGGAAAATAATCAAGCAATGTATAAGGAGCGGAGCCGGGTTCTCTTCCGCTTATTATTCTCGAATAATTTTCAATACCCTGACAAAAGCCTATTTCTCGAAGCATTTCAATATCATATCTTGTTCTTTGCTCAATTCTCTGTGCCTCGATAAGCATATCGTTTTCCTTAAAATATTTTATCCGCTCTTCAAGCTCCTTTTCTATCTGCAAAATTGCCATCTGCATTTTTTCGCCCGTTGTAACATAGTGGCTCGCAGGAGTAATAACCGCATGATTTCTGTAACCGACAACCTTTCCCGTCACAACATTTACCTCTGCGATTTTTTCTATTTCATCTCCGAAATATTCAACTCTTATTGCATTTTCACCGTTGTTTGACGGAAATATTTCAACGACATCGCCTCTGACTCTGAATTTATTTCTTATGAAGTTTATATCATTTCTTTCATATTGAATATCCACAAGTCGTCTTAAAAGTTCATCTCGAGGTTTTTCCATACCGACTCTTATAGAAATCATCAAATCCTGATAATCCTCCGGGTCACCGAGACCGTAAATACACGAAACACTCGAAACAATCAAAACATCCTTTCTTTCAAATAATGCAAAAGTTGCCGAATGTCGTAATTTATCTATTTCGTCATTAACCGACGAATCCTTTTCGATATAGGTATCTGTCTGCACAATATATGCTTCGGGTTGATAATAATCGTAATAGGACACAAAGAACTCAACAGCGTTTTGGGGAAAAAATTCCTTAAACTCCGCAAAAAGCTGTGCCGCAAGTGTTTTGTTGTGAGCCAGCACAATTGTCGGCTTGTTCACTCTTTCGATAACATTCGCCATTGTGAATGTTTTTCCCGAACCAGTAACACCGAGAAGAGTCTGTGCTTTTTCTCCGTTTTTTATGCCTTCAACAAGCTCTTCTATCGCCCTTGGCTGATCTCCCATGGGTTTATAATCCGATACCAATTTGAAATCCACCGGTTTTTCCTCCGTCTTTTTTAGAAAATATTATAAAACATTGTCACCGCTTCAGCTCTTGTTACACTATTCTGCGGTTTTATTGTGTTGTCATCATATCCGCTTATCAGTCCGGCTGTGTTGAGCTTTTTAAATGCATCTGCCGCCCATGACGGAATATTGTTTAAATCCTCGTACTGCAATTTGTCCCCACCCATATTTTCGGGCAGAATTCTTGACAGAATTGTTATTGCTTCCGCTCTTGTTATCTGTGAATCAGGTTCAAAATAAACCTTGCCGTTGTTATCCTTTCCGTTAATAAGACCGTTTTTATAAACCGCTTTAATCTGTGCCGATGCCCAACTCGGAATATCTGATGCATCCGCAAATGCATCAAGCGAAACATCTTTGTAAGCATCCGTATCATAATTCATAAAATTAGCCGCCATTATCGCAAATTCGGCTCTTGTAACCTTGCCGTCCGGTCTAAAAAGAAGCTTTCCGCCTTCCGTTGAGCCGTTCACAATGCCCATAGCATTCATATATGAAACAATATCCTTTGCCCAGTGCTTGTTTGTGTCCGCAAATATATTATCGGTAAAATATTCTCCCGACTTTACGGAACATACCGAAACATAAGAATTTTTTGCATATATCTCGCAATATATTTTATGTGATTTTGAAGTCAACGGATATACTGCGATAATGTTTTTTTCATCTGTTTTGTTAAGCTCGCACTGCTGTAGGAAAATCTTTTTTCCGTCTATTTTAATAAAGGATTTTTCCGTGTCAATTTCACTGTTCTCACTGCTTGCAACAACTGTCAAAAGACTGTTTGAGATATCCATATATATTGTCGGATACAGTTCGGCTCTGTACTCTTCCTGCGGCACTCTTATTTGAAAGCTCTTCGTATAAATTCCCGCTTTTACCGTAAGAACTATATTTCCCTGTGCATATTCCGATATTTCCAAAAGTCCGTCACGGCTTATATTTGCCCCATCATTTGACACACACCACGAAAAAGCATCATTTGATGAAATCATTTCCATTCCGTCTTTAAATGCTTTTAAATAAAGTCTGAATGTATCGCCGGGCAATGCATCTATAACGGTCAACTCACTTGAATTGTCTGCATTGTAAAGTTTTATGTCATCAGGAGTTTTATATGCCTGATATTGTGCTCTTCCCACTGCTCCGTCGGCATTAACCTCAATATTTATTTTTCCGTCCGACAATGCCGTCAATACTCCGTCCGAACCTATTGCCGCCGTTTCGTTTGATGAATATTGAACCGACGAAACGCCTACAGGATAATAGTTTTCATCCACAGCCTTAACATCAATCGAAACACTGCTTCCCGTCAAAATTCTTCCCGAATACGGATATATATAAGCATATGCCGCTCCATTGCCTGTGGGCTTTTGCGTATTTCTCAAAAAGATAAAGTTAGTAACCTTTCTCAAACTTTTCTCCGACGGAGAATTTATTATAACATTTTCGTCACATCCCGGATAAACACCCGACATAGTTGTCGAACCGCCGCCGTCAAGATTTAAGGCGTCGGAGCATCCAAGCTCTTTGAGCCTTTCGGCAACTGTCTTTTGCTTTGCTCCGTAGCTGTAACCCGACTGTCTGCCGTCCAAAACATAAAACAATACTGTCCCGTCGTTCTTTATTCCGACTGCCGTTCTCGGTGCTGCTCCGGCTTCAAGTTTGGGATTAACCGTGCCGTTTGTCAAAAGTCTTGCACCTTCGCTTGCAAGTCCGTTATACGCAACATTCCATTTATCGGAACTTGCTGTGGTTTTAATTGTCAACTCTTCACCGCTGTACATTGCATTCATTAATGTTATCGCCCATTGATTACCGCTTGTGTTCACACAAAGCACCATTTCATCGTCATTTAAGGCAACGGGTGTATCTGATGTGACAACTTCCTTTACAGTGCATCGAAGCTCTTTTCCTATTCTCACCGAATCGGTAATATTTTCCAAGATAACATTCAAGGTTTGGGTATCAGTTCCCGTTTCATCGCCGAAATCGGATGTGTATAAAGTCAGCATCTGCGTTTCGTCCGATATGAATTTGTTTATGTGCGGCACTTGCAACACATAATCATCCCCGAAACGAATTACCGTTTCAATCAAAAGGTCATCGATAAACGCTGTTCCGTCCGAGCGAAACCCGACGCCCGGAAGCGTTCTGTCATCCTTTGATGTGACAACTCCGTCCGTTATGACATGGCCCATCGGAATACCCGTTGAAAATGAAAAAAACGAAGCATTTATTCCAAGCATCGGAACAAGTGAGTTTTTGTCCATATATTCCATAATCTCGGAAGCATTTCTTTTTCCGTATATCTTCTCACCCGTCACAACAGTAGGAATTACCTTGCTGTTTGGCGTATATTCACCGTAATATTCCGTTTGATGTCCGACGCCCTTTTGGTCGGACATAAATGTATTGCTGTACAAATCAAGTCCGTTTCCTATGTTTATTTTATCCCCGTAAATCAAAACACTTCCCAATATGGAAGCTTCCGCATAAGTTATAAAAAAAGCTGTGAGTGCAATCAATGCGGCAATTCTTTTTTTCATATGACAAACACCTCTCAACACACATATTTTAAGCAAAATTTACTCAATTTAATTATACACCAAAATCAAATTAATGTAAATAGTAAATTGCTTGATATAAAACAAATTTTTTCCCATTTATCCGACAGAAATCAATCAAAAAAACGGTGAGAAAAAATTCACACCGTTTTTGATTGATTACTGTATTTCGCTATAAACAATTCAAGGCTTTCCTTTAAGACATTTATCTGTCCTTTCAAATAAAACTTATCACCGAAAAGTGCGTAATGAACACAAGCTCTTATCAGAATAAATATCAATGGTGTCAGCTTTTCGTAAGGAATACCGATTTTGCTCTCGAGCATTTTTGCATAACCCGTATATCTTTCATTAACACCATCAAAAAATTTCTTTCCGTGTTCAAGATATCTCGGGTGGGTATAAATTTGATACATAAGTCTGTATTTCTTGCCATGTTTTTCTGCAGTCCAGTAGGGTATTTCATCAATAAATCTCCAAAGGTCCTCAACATCTGTCGGGGCTTTCTGCATAAAATCATCTTCAACCTTGCTCATACAATAGCCTGTTGATTGAACTATCAAATCATCCAAATCCTTGAAATAAGTATAGAGCATATTTGAAGTGCAACCGCTGTGTCTGGCAAGTGCACGAATACCGGTTCCGTGCAGTCCGTATTCAGCAAAACAGTCGAAGCATTTTTCCATAAGAGTGTTCTTTTTTGTTTCCCATTGTTCCTTTGTGTAATTAGCCAAAATGTTGTCCTCGTTTCTACCATTTGGTATAAATTATATCACAAATTTTCAATAAGTCAATATTATTATAAAAAAAAGAGAGCCGATTTTTCGGCTCTCCAATTATCTTATTTAGCATAATCAACCGTTCTGGTTTCTCTTATAAGACTTATCTTAATCTGTCCCGGATATTCAAGCTCCGCTTCGATTTTCTTAACGATATCCTTTGCTATAATAATCATACCCTGGTCATTGACAATCTCCGGCTTAACCATGATTCTTATCTCACGGCCTGCTTGAATTGCAAATGATTTTTCAACACCTTCAAAGCTGTCGGCAATTTCTTCAAGCTTTTCAAGTCGTTTAATGTAGGTTTCAAGATTTTCTCTTCTTGCTCCCGGTCTTGCCGCAGAAATAGCGTCAGCCGCCTGAACAAGTTGTGCCACAATTGTTTCGGCATCAACATCACCGTGATGTGCCATAATTGCGTGAATAATATCCTTGTTTTCCTTGTATTTCTTTGCGATATCCGCACCGATTGTCACATGAGAACCCTCGATTTCACGGTCAACCGCTTTTCCGATATCATGCAAAAGCCCTGCACGCTTCGCTGTTGCGATATCAACACCAAGCTCACCTGCCATAGCACCGGCAAGATGTGATACCTCTATCGAATGGTTGAGAACATTCTGACCGTAGCTTGTTCTATATTTAAGCTTACCCAAAAGCTTGATAAGGTCAGGATGAAGACCGTGTACACCTGTTTCAAAGGTAGCTTCCTCTCCCGCCTGCTTAATTGCCGCATCAACTTCCTTTTGAGCCTTTGCAACGGTTTCCTCGATTCTTGCCGGATGTATTCTTCCATCAACAATAAGCTTTTCCAGTGCTACTCTTGCAACCTCACGGCGAATTGGGTCAAAACTTGAAAGAATAACCGCTTCGGGAGTATCATCGATAATCAAATCGACACCCGTTGCAGTTTCAAGCGCTCTGATGTTTCTGCCCTCTCTGCCGATGATTCTTCCTTTCATCTCATCAGACGGCAATTCCACAACTGAAACGGTTGTTTCGGCAACATGATCCGCCGCAACCTTTTGTATTGAAGACGCAATAATGTTTCGGGCATTTTTATCCGCATTTTCTTTTGCCTGTTGCTCAATTTCTTTAACCATAATTGCGGCTTCATGTCTTGTCTGACTTTCAATGTCCGAGATAATTGCCTCTTTTGCCTCTTCTTTTGTCATTCCCGAAATTTTTTCGAGACTTTCAAGCTGCTTTTGTTTAATTGCTTTGATTTCTTCCTCTTTTTTTTCAAATTCTTTTATCTTTTGATTGAGAATCTGATCCTTTTTTTCCAATGAATCTGTCTTTTTATCAAGATTTTCTTCTTTTTGATTTAATCTTCTTTCCTGATTATTGAGTTCCCGTCTTCTTTCCTTGATTTCATTTTCGGCTTCGGTTCTGATTTTTTGACTTTGCTCCTTGCCCTCAAGCAAAATTTCCTTTTGCTTAACTTTGGCTTCCTTTGCCGCATCCTCAATAATTGTTTTTGCCTTTTCCTCTGCCGAACCGAATGCTTTTTCTGCCGTATTTTTTCTGTATGTAATACCGAGCATAAAGGAAACAACATTCAACAACGCAAAGATTACCGACACAATAATCAGCACTATGTTCATCGTAGCCATTTTAGTCACCTCCAAAAAAATTGTTGTTTTAAGTTTAATTCTGACTTAAATTCGGAGATGCCGAAAACGCACAGCCATGTTCTATTTATTTTTAATATATATAAAACACATTAATCCTGCGGATTTCAGCAAATCCGGATTAATCGTTTAAAGAAATATAAAGCACACTCCTATATTTTATACTTTATTTATAAATTTGTCAAGCAATTTTATAAATTTTTTGATGTAATGCCTAATTGCAAAAACATTTATTTTTTCAAAAAAACAGAGTTTTTTAATGCCGTGTATTGTTGCATTTTCCATAAAAATGCTGTATAATGAAATAAACAATAAAAAAGGACTTGAAAATATGACAGAAAAAAAAGAATTTTTAAAATATGCAAATTCATTTCAAGCGGTTGCAAGACTTCGTCTTGAAAGCATCAAAAGACTTACCGAAAAACTCGGCAATCCGCAGGACGGTTTGAAATTCATTCACATCGCCGGAACAAACGGCAAGGGGTCCGTTTGCAGTTTTCTGCAAAATATCCTAACCGATGCCGGCTATGTTACGGGCAAATACACCTCCCCGAATATGTTAAGGGTAAATGAGCGAATAAATGTTTGCGGCGAGGAAATTTCCGACTGCGATTTGGAAAGAATTTTAACCGATGTAAAAAAAGAGGCTGACAGTGTTATGAACGAAACGGGAGAGCTTCCGACACAGTTTGAAATATGGACAGCCGCCGCTTTTTGTTACTTTAGAGAAAAAAAATGCGACTATGTTGTTTTGGAAACAGGTCTCGGCGGAACAAGGGACGCAACAAACATCATAAAAAATCCCGTAATTACGGCAATAACGCAGATTGCCTCCGACCACACGGAATACCTCGGTAACACCCTATCCGAAATTGCCGCAGAAAAAGCCGGAATAATTAAGGATGACGGAATTACCGTCACAGTCAGTCAAGATGCCGCCGTTTTGAAAGTTTTAAAGGATAAGGCTTTTGAAAAAAACAATACTTTTATTCTTTCGGACACACCGACGATTCATCCGTTTTGCAAAAATCTCGAAGATTTTGACTATAAATATCTCAAAAACCTAAAAATATCACTTATCGGCAAGCATCAAATCCAGAATGCTTCTTTGGCTGTTGAATGTGCAATGCTTTTGAATATCGATGAAAAATTTATCCGTTCGGGACTCCTAAAGGCAAGAAATCCCGGCAGACTCGATATAATACACCAAAATCCCACCGTTCTTTTTGACGGAGCACATAACAAAAACGGTATGCACGCATTGTATGACTCTCTTATGCGATGTTTTCCGAACGAGAAAATCTGTTTTATAATGGGATTTATGCACGACAAAGATATTGACGGTGCTCTTTGCGAGCTTTCCTCCAACGAACGCTTTAACGGCTGTGAGGTTTTCACAGTTTCGGTCAAGGATAACCCCCGTTCCGCATCGTCAGAAGAATTGGCGCAATTGGTTGGCGAGCATTCTTTTTGTGCTGTTGCCTGCGATAATATCAAAACCGCATATGAAAAGGCGAAAAAACTTGAAAAAATGATTGTTGTCTGCGGTTCATTATATCTTTACAAGGATTTTGTCTGCGAATTGATTGACAATCTCAACACCTAATGGTAAAATAACTATATTAAACGATAAAGGAACTGTTACTATGAGATCACTTATAATTTTACTTTTTATATTTGTACTTTTACTTGCCGTTGTTGCAGTAGTCGTACTTTGCATAAATGCAAGCAAGAAAAAAACACCAACATCAAATACCGATGTTGAAGAGGATGAGTCACCGGCGACACCAACACCATCTTCGCAGGTATCCGATTCGGATTTTCAAATTCGTTTTGCGGTCGAACATACCATTCTTCCGTCAAGAATAGATTCCGAGCCCATCTATATGATAACATCAATCATTGCCGAAAGAGGTGCTTTCATAAACAATTATTACCGTGATATCTATACACAGAACAAGCAACTATCCCCATATACTCTTGAAGATTTTGTTGTTTCTGTTCCTTATGTGGTGTCCTCCGCAAAGGTTGTCAGAATCGATATGCCCGAAAAGAATTTGAAAAACACACTTTGTAAACGCATATATATCATCTTTAACGAAAGCTTCACAAAGCACCTTTTTGTAAGCGTTGAATATTTTGACGAACAGTTGAAAATGTGCATAACCGCAGACGGCGAACATGAACAAATTTCCGATATTGCGGACAACGAAGAAGAGCTTTTGAAGCAGATTATAGAGGACGAAGATATTTCGGAAGAAAATTATTCCGATGTTCTCGAAACACTTATGAAGGATCAAAAAACATCCGAACCACTTTTGGAGAATGACGAACAAATCCGCCGTCACTCCGCAGAATTCACTCATACTCTTGCCCAAATTCATAATTTGAAGCTTGAAAATAAGCGTGAAGACGCTCTAAATCTTTTAAAAGATATAATAAGAAAAGAAGCATCAAAATACAAGGATGATGACATAACGGAATACCGCTGTTTCAGAAACAGCTTTGAGGTATTGCTCTACGCAAACCTTTATCATCCCTATAACCCCGAAAAGCAGGAGAAAAAAAAATTGATAGGTATGCAGGTTGACCTATCGGCGGCATATATGCTCTGGGGCGTTATGATGCTTGAACAAAGACAATATGATAAAGCAATCGATATTCTTCGTGCGGCACTCAAAGCAAACCCCGTTAATGTTTCGGTTATGTTTGCTCTTGCCGATGCATACAAGGGGAAAAATTATTTGAAGTCATACCTTTCAATAATTTCACAGGCACATTCCTGTGCCGTGAGAAAATCCGATATTGCGTGGATTTACCGTTGTTATGCTTATTACTACACAAAAATGAATGATTTTGATACCGCATTTTCTTTGATTTATGCTTCAAAACATTTCGATATCAAGGGTTTCGGAACGGCACTTCGTGAGACTGAAAAATTATCACAACAATCCTTCCCCGAACCCTCGGTTGAAGAAATTAAACAAAATCTTATTCAAAAGAACATATCCTGGGGTGCAAAAAATCTTGCCGTCGGCGTTGTCAATCTTTTGGATAAGGAATATACTCAAAGTCAAAACTCACAGGGGCTTAAAATGTGTGCGGACTTAAAAAAAGAATTATCATTTGAAAACTAAAACAGGAGATGAATTGTTTGCAGGGAATAATTATTAAAGGAATCGGCGGATTTTATTATGTGAAAGCAGAGGACGGCTCGGTTTATGAATGCCGTGCAAGAGGAATTTTCCGAAAGGAAAAAATCAAACCGATGATAGGAGACAAGGTTATAATAGAAATAATCGACAGTGAACACGGAAATATCGAACAAATCCTGCCCCGTTCAACACATCTTATCCGTCCGGGCGTTGCAAACATTGACTTGCTTGTTGTTGTTGCGGCGGCAAAAAATCCCGACCCTGATTTTTACTTCATCGACAAGCTTTTGGTTATGGCAGAGGCTCGAAAAATCAATCCTGCAATTTGTGTCAACAAAACCGATCTTGCATCGGCGGCAATATTCGGAGAAAATTATAAAAACACCTCCTACCCAATATTCGAGGTGTGTGCCGAAAGCGGAAAGCTTCCCGACTCGCTCAAGGATTTTTTGAAAGGTAAAACAACCGCATTCGCCGGCTTGTCAGGCGTCGGAAAATCAAGTATTTTGAGTATTCTCACCGGTCAAAGCATTCAAACGGGCGACATAAGCGAAAAAATACGCAGGGGAAAACACACAACAAGACACACAGAGCTTTTTGAGCTTGACAACGGCGGTTATGTTCTCGACACTCCGGGATTCAGCTCATTTGAAGCCGAAATTATGACACCTGCCGAGCTTTGCGGATGTTTCCCCGAAATGTACGACTTTTTGACGGGATGCCGTTTTTCGGGATGTGCTCACATCAACGAACCCGACTGTTTGGTCAAGAATGCCGTCAACGACGGCTTAATATCGGAGCAACGATATGACAGCTATAAAAAAATATATGAAACACTAAAACAAATAAAACAATGGGAACTGTAAGAAAGGACAAAATTATGATACTATCTCCATCAATACTTGCGGCAGATTTCGCAAATCTTAAGGACTGCGTTCAAAAAACGGAAAAAGCGGGAGCCAAATGGCTTCACATCGATGTTATGGACGGAATATTCGTCCCCAACATAAGCTTCGGTGCTTGCGTTTATCAAAGTATAAGAAAACACTCAAATTTATTCTTTGATGTTCATTTGATGATTACCGAACCCGAAAGATATATAGAAAATTTTGTTAAGGCAGGAGCTGACAGCATTACAATACACATTGAAGCAACAAAAGATGTCGGAAAATGTCTTGAACTTATAAAGTCATACAATGTCAAGGCAGGACTTGCCATAAATCCCGAAACCGATGTCACCGAAATAGTCCCATATCTTCCCAATATCGATATGGCACTTGTTATGAGTGTACATCCGGGACACGGCGGACAAAAATACATAGAAGATGTCAACAATAAAATCTCTTTCATAAGAACTATTGCCGGAGAAAACTTTAACATAGAGGTTGATGGCGGAATTAACCTTTCAAACATAAAAAAGGTTGTCGAACTCGGTGCAAATGTCATTGTCGCAGGTTCAGCCGTTTTCAACGATGATATAGATGGCTCAACAAAAGCTTTGATTAAGGAGTGTATGGAATAATGCGTGCTGTCATAATAGGTAACGGAGTAATCGAAGATTACGAAAAAATAAAAAAAAGACTGCGTGCCGATGACTATATCATCTGTGCCGACGGCGGATATAAGCACGCAAAAATTTTGAAATTAACCCCATCCGTTGTAATTGGGGATATGGATTCTATAGGCGACAACGACTATGAAGGTGAAATAATCAATCTTCCGATAAGAAAGGACTTTACCGATTCGGAGGTATGTGTAAAATACATTTTACTCAAACATTTTGAAGAGATAATGATGCTCGGCTTCACCGGTGCAAGGCAGGATCATTCTCTTGCAAATATGCTCTTATTGAAGCAATTTTCCGATATCGGTGCAAATGCATATATCATTGACGAACACAACGAAATACGCTTTTCCTCCGCAGAAAATTCAATCTACGGAAAAAAAGGCGATATTGTTTCGATAATTCCGATAACAGGGGATTTGTGCGGTGTGACAACCCAGGGACTTGATTATCCTCTAAACGACGAAACACTTGTTTTCGGCGAAAGCCGTGGCATCAGCAATGTTATGACTTCAAACAAATGCCGAATAAGTATAAAATCCGGCAGCGGCTTTATAATAAAGGCATGGGATTAAAAAAGCGTTCCGCTTTTTTAATCCTTTTTTTCTTCCTCTTTTTGATTTGTTTCCTCATTGCCCAAAAGTTCCAAAACCGTTTCATAAACCTTTTGCGGATCTCTTTTGAATTCTCTTATCATACTGTTTGCATATTTTCTTGTACCCGCATAAATGCTGATTTCCAAAAGTGGTGTATTTCCGTCATATATGCCCAAATCAGCAAGATACTCATTTTCGTTGAGCGGATGCAATTCACCCTTGACGCTTCTTTTTATGACCTCTTCCCTGAAAAACGGTTTGATATAATCTTTAATCAATCCCTTGATATAATCAGGTATTTTTTTATTAAAGAAAGTATTTGCTTCCTTACCGAGAGGTAAAAGCTCACAATATGTTTGCTTATCGTCGGGCGAAAAAATTCTTATATGTCCTATTTTGTCAAGATTATCGAGTGCAATTCTAAACTCCGTAAACGGAATGTTGCACTTATCAAGAACCAGCGAGGTTAGCTGATCGTGAGTAACAATCCTGTTTGCTTCGTTGAGCGTATAGAGTATAATATATTGAATTTTAACCTGATCCGTAATTTCTCTTTTATAAACCATTTCAAACTCCGAAAAAATTTTATTTTTTTATAAGAATATTATAGCATATTCCGAAAAAAAATGCTATAATAAAATAAAAAAAATATGAAAAGGTTAAAAATTATGAAATTATCACCAGAAGAAGAAATTAAAAGACAAGCCGAAATGCGGATTTACGAAAATGAGAAGCACTTGGAGGGCTATCGATTAGTGGGCGGAATTGACGAAGCCGGACGAGGCCCTTTGGCAGGACCTGTTTTTGCTGCCTGCGTAATATTGCCCGATGACTGTGTTATAAACGGAATAAACGATTCCAAAAAACTGTCCGAGAAAAAAAGAGAATTGCTCTTTGACGAAATAATCGAAAAAGCCGTTGCCTACAGCATAGCAATCGTTGATGAAAAAACAATCGACGAAATTAATATTTTAAATGCAACTCATCTTGCAATGAATAATGCTGTTGAGGAAATAAACCCAAAACCCGACTATGTTTTGATTGATGGAAACAGCATAAAAAATATGACAATTCCGTATGAAACAATTGTTAAGGGCGATTCAAAAAGCATCAGTATAGCCGCCGCATCAATTCTTGCAAAGGTTGCAAGAGACAGATACATAACGGAAATTTCAAAAAGTTATCCCGAATACGGCTTTGACAAGCACAAAGGCTACGGCACAAAGGCACACACCGAAGCACTTAAAAAATACGGTGCGTGCGAAATACACCGAAAAACATTTTTGAAGAAGATATTGGGGGAATAAAATTGAAAACAAAAGAAATCGGAGATTTCGGAGAAAACGCCGCTTGCGAATACTTAAAAAAAGAGGGTTATGCCATTGCCGCAAGAAATTTTCATTCAAGGCACGGCGAAATAGATATAATTGCACTCGATAAAACCTGTACTGTTTTTGTAGAAGTAAAAACCAGAAAAAATGCCAACTACGGAAATGCAGGCGAATTTGTTGATTACCGCAAGCAACAAAAATTACTTATGTGTGCAAAATACTATCTCGGCGGAAATATTTATGAAGAGGTTCGCTTTGATGTAATTGAAGTTTATTATACATTAAACGGCGAAACTCCCGTTTTGAAAGAAATAAACCATATAAAAGATGCTTTTATGTAAAGAAATTTAAAAAGCAGACGAAAGTGAACCGTCCCAAAATCGTTGGACTTTTGGGGTACATCAAAATTCGTCTGCTTTTTTCTATTCTGTTGTCTTTGCCTTTGATATATACCAATTTTCAGGATTTCTGAAAGCACAAAACATCGTCGGCATACTTATTCCCGAAATATTTTTTTCAAATATAACGCTTTCCTTTCTGAAAAAGAGCGGAACAAATGGCATTTCATTTGAAAAAACCGAAGAAAATTCCGAAAATGCACTCTTTATCTCCTCATCGTTTGCTTTTGTTCCAAGATTATATACCGCCGTTTTCATTGCTTCGGAATTTGATGAAAAGTAATTAAGACTGTCCGCCGTAAGAAAATACGGATCCATATTATATCCCATCTTCACTTCACCAATGAACATCGAATAAGTTTTTTCCTCAATTGTCTTTTTATAATTTTCAAAATCGACAGGTGAAACAGTCGATTCTATTCCGAACTGCGAAAGTGAATTGGCTATTTTTTTGGCAATTCTGATTTTTTCTTCATTATCGGAATTGACGCATATGTTGACCGACAAAGCCTCTGTTATTTCTCCGCCGTCCTCCCTTATGACTTTTCTTGTAAATTTTTTATTTTGATTTTGCTGCCATCCGTCCGAGGTTAACAATTTCATTATTTCCTCTCTGTCCGGTTTGTCGGCATTATTCTTCGGATAATACCAAGCGGACGGATTTATCGGCAAATCTGTGCTGACAGCTCTTGAAAAGACTTCGGTTGTCACGATGTCGCTCTTATCTATAAGACACGAAATTGCACGCCTCGTCCCCTCTTGTGAAAATTCACTTCTTGAATTGTTTATTCCCAAAAAGACAAATGAATCGGAAACAAAATCATTTATGTTATTTTCACCTCTCGGCGTGTTATTGCGTAAATCCATAATATTTGAACTGACAATGCCGACAGTGCTTGCATTGTATGCATTTATAAGTGCCTGTCTGTCCCTTACAGAATGAATATACACCTTATTTATTGTTGCAAGTGTTCCTCGCCAATTTTCATTCGGAACAAGCGAGAACTTGTTTGAAGATATCTTTTCGCTGTATTTGTAAGGTCCTGTACCGACCGGAATATAATTTGCATCGGATGCCGAAGTTCCCGTTTGTACAACAGGAAATGATAACAGTGCCTTAAGGTTCGGAACAGGACGGCTCAATGTTATTCCGAGTGTGTATTTATCAATATATCTCACTCCCGAAACAGGTGCTATTTGGCTTGTGTATGGAGTGTCGTTATATCTAATCAGATTAAATGTATGTTCCGCATCTGCTGCTGTCATCTCTTTGCCGTCATGCCACATAATTCCGCTTTTTAAATTCAGCGTATATGAATACGCATCGTTCATAACACAGTCCTCTGCCAAAACCGAAATCGGGTTGAAAGAATCGTCAAAGGAAAAGAACGGTTCAAAAACAAGCTCCATACATTCACGCACCGAAACTGATTTTGACAAAACAGGATTCAGCGTATCAACACTGTCCATACCCAAATTCAACACATTTTCCGTCCCATGCTGGACAATCAAATCATCTCCGTTATAGGACGGGGATTTTTTGCAGGCAGTAAGAAAAAGTGATAATAAAAGAATAACTGATAAAATCTTTTTCATAATATTCCTCATTTACTTATTAAAATAATTATAAACACTCTCTGCGGCTTTTTGATTCATACCGCCTACCGAGCAAAGCTCCGACACCGAAGCTTTTTTTATATTATCAATTGATTTAAAATACTCAAGCAACGCATTTCTTCTTGTTTCTCCGATTCCCTCTATCATATCGAGATCGGATACGATTTTTTCACGAAGCTTTCTGTGATATCCGATTGCAGTTCTGTGAACTTCATCTTGAATTTGCGTCATCAATCGAAAAAATGAGCTTGTAGGATTTATTCCGATTTCTCCGTCAGGCGAAAGAAGTGCTCTTGTTCTGTGCTTATCATCCTTAACCATACCGAATATCGGAATTTGCGTGTCTGTTATCTCCATAACCTTCAAAACAGAGCTTATATGCCCCTTCCCGCCGTCAAGAAAAATGACATCGGGGAGCGGCAAAAATTTTGCATCCCTTTGAGAAATTTCGCCGCAAGCAACCTTCTCGTTCTCAATTCTTGCTTCATTCAAACGACGGTAAATAACTTCCTGCATCGCACGGTAATCATCTGCCCCGGTGAATGATTTTATTTTGAATTTTCTGTATTTTGACTTTGCAGGCTTCCCGTTTTCAAAAACAACCATAGAAGCAACATTTTCCTCGCCTGCCGTATTTGAAATATCATAAGCTTCAATTCGTATAACCGGAGTTGAAAGTCCGAGTATTTCCGCAATACCCGATGCCGTTTTTTGCCTGTCTGCGTTCCTCATTGCATTTATATTGAAATTTTCAAGTGCTATCTCGGCATTTTTTGCCGTCATCTCGATGAGTCTTGTTTTTTCTCCTCTCTGCGGACGAAGAATTGTCACTTTCCTGCCTTTCTTTGCGGAAAGCCAGCTTGCCAAAAGCTCTTTTTCAAAGCAATCGACACAGGTCAGTATTTCCCCGGGGATAAACGCCGATGAAAAATAAAATTGTTTTATAAAATCTCCGATGATAACCGAATTATCCGTTTTTTCATCATCTTCTATACGAAAATCCTCTCTTCCGCAAAGCTTACCGCCACGAACAAAGAAAATTTCAATGAAAACATTTTTTTTGTCTCTTGCAAGGGCAATAACATCCAAATCATTCTGATTTGCGGAATTAATAACTTTTTGTTTTTCGTCAAGTGCACTGATTGCCTTTATTTTGTCCCGAAGAGCGGCGGCTTTTTCAAATTCGGTGTTTTGAGAAGCCTCCATCATCTGCGTTGTCAATTCCTTTATGAGCTTTTTATGGTCTCCGCCAAGAAATTCGCATATGTCAAAAAAAACCTTGCGGTATTCCTTTTGGGAGATTTCTCCCGTGCAGGGTGCAAAGCAGTTTTTAATGTGATAGTTCAAGCACGGTCTGCCTTTTCCGATATCTCTCGGAAATTTTTTTGAGCAAGACGGGGGAATAAATATACTTTGAATAATATCCAACATATTCTTCACCGTTGACATTCCGGGATACGGGCCGAAATATTTCGCACCGTCATTTTTAAGCGTACGGGTTTTCATCACTCTGGGCCACGCTTCGTTTATAGTCACCTTAATATAAGGATACTGCTTGTCATCCTTTAAAAGAATATTATATTTGGGACTGTACTTTTTTATAAGCGTACATTCAAGAGCAAGTGCCTCAAGCTCCGAATCCGTAACAATATATTCAAAATAGGCGATGTTTGAAACCATCGCCCTTACTTTCGGAGAATGAGTGGCATTGTTTTGAAAATACTGCCGAACACGGTTTTTTAAGATTTTGGCTTTCCCCACATAAATAACCTTTTTATCCTTGTTATGCATAATATAAACACCGGGAAGCTCCGGCAGATTTTTGAGTTCATTCACAAGATCAAACATAAAAAACTCCGTTTAATAATGCAAAAATAACTCCACAAAAAGCGGAGTTACCTTGCTAAATTATTGATTTACAATCAGTCTGCAAAATTAGATGCAATGAGGTCAACCAAAACAGTTACCGCCAGCTGTTCATCGGCACCGTCAGCCATAATTACAATGGGCGTACCCTTTGTGATACCGAGCGAAAGAACACCCAACAAACTTTTGGCGTTAACCTTTCTTTCTTCTTTTTCTACCCAAATAGTCGATTGAAACTCGTTGGCTTTTTGGATGAAGAATGTTGCGGGTCTTGCGTGAAGTCCCACCTGATTTTGCACTACAACCTCTTTAGAAAACATAGATGATATCCCCCTGTAAAAAGTTAATCTACATACTCAAGCTTAAATTGATATTTGTCCTCAAATCACTTTCGGACATTCTCTCTC
>CAZGZZ010000026.1:0-28591 GCA_964530315.1 uncultured Lachnospiraceae bacterium | reverse complement strand
GGTCTTGCAAGAAGTGCAAACAAAGCAAGAAAAGAAGATTTGAGAGTTATCCTTAACGGTCTCGGAAAGGATGCCGCACAAATCATCGCAAGAATTAACGGATTCACATATGTTCAAACACAGTTTGATTACTATACAGGTGAAGTTAAAATTGTTAAGGAAACCGCTTATTCAAAGGGCGAAAGAGCAAAAGTTCGTTGCTACGGTTCCGATGATGTAAGAGAAGGTGTTGCAATTATGCACCTTGAAGGCGTTGATGTATCTATCACAGGTAACTCAACAAACCCAACAAGATTCCAGCACCCTGTTGCAGGAACATATAAGAAAGAATGTATCGAACAAGGCAAGAAGTATTTCTCTGTTGCATCGGGCGGCGGTACAGGAAGAACTCTTCACCCCGATAATATGGCTGCAGGACCTGCTTCCTATGGTATGACAGATACAATGGGAAGAATGCATTCTGACGCACAGTTCGCAGGTTCTTCATCAGTTCCTGCCCATGTAGAAATGATGGGACTTATCGGTGCAGGTAATAACCCGATGGTTGGTATGACCGTTGCAGTTGCTGTTGCCGTAGAGGAAGCTATGAATAAATAATTGACCGTTTTTCAACGGAAAATAGGAGCAGTTTAGTTGGATAATGAGGTTATTCCTACATTATTCCTACACTACTCCTATTTTTTATTCCTACACTAAAAATCAATTTTTGTTATCATCATTGATGTCAGAGTTTATATAAGTGTCTTCCGCTTGTTTTTGCACTTCTTTAAGTTCTTCGATAATGTCGGTTATTTTATTGAAAAGCTTAAAATACATATCCTTGTAGTTGTCGTCCATATTCGTAGCTCCTTTCCCAAAAGGCTCACGCAATAAAAAATGCGTGGCAACCAAAATCATCGCCACGCACAAAAACGCAGTTTAGATTTTAGGTTACCACACACTATACTCTAATATATGAATCACAAGAACATACATATTAACTGCGTTTTTTACAAAACAGAAGTTCTTGTGATATTATTAAATTGTACAGCGAAAATAGGATATAAGAATATCCCAATTGTATATTAAAGTAAGTATGTGGTAACTCAATTATAGCACTCATTTCATAAAAAATCAACAATTTTGCGAATTTTTTAATAACAGACCGAAAGAAACGAACAAAACAAATGTTAAATTTTACATACCGTCGCCATTATGTATTATGCTTTATGAAAGTGCGGGGAGCTTTTGCGAGGTCTGCAAGCTGGAACTTGTAAAAAGAATGAATTTATCGCTGTTTACCCAAAAACCGGCAAAGTATTATGTTGCTCTGCCCGATCTCACAATTGAACATACCTACGAGGATGTCGGAAAGCAATATGAAAAATATCATAATCAACGGTAATTTGATGAAGGCAAAGAGAGATGTTCTTGAATTCCCAACAGTTGTTCAAAATCTTACGACAAAGGAACAGCGTACAAAGCTCACATTGCAGATAATCGACGAAAACGGAAATGACAAATATTATACGGAGCAGGAATTTTCTATTCCTCCCGTTCCCGAAAAGCCTGGAGGTGTTTTTTAACTTTATCGACATACTAAAGCTGTCTGTAAAAAATACAGACAGCTTTTCTACTTAACATATTTTCTGACTTTAAGTCTGCTTATCGCACGAGCCATTTTTGCCTGTGCGGAATAATAATCACGGATGCTTTTCTTTTGAAGAATAGCCTCTTTTGCCTGCTCTGCGGAACGGCGTGCACGATTTTCGTCGATTTCCTCCGGATATTCGGCGGTATCAACAAGTAAAAGAACACTATTGTTTTCTATTTTTACAATTCCTTCCGACAGTGCGGCAATTATTTCTTCTCCGTTAGGAGTTGTAAATCTCAAAAGTCCGGGAACGATTGAAGCAATCGTATTGCTGTGATTTGCCATTATTCCGTATTCTCCGTCATCTGTAGGTATGACCAAGGAAACACATTCTCCGTCATAAAAAGGCTTTTCGGCGGCAAGAATATTCAACTTGAAGGTTTTCAACGGATTTCACCCTCTTTTATCTTTTTTGCTTTCTTTATTACATCATCGATTGTGCCGACATTGTAAAAAGCCGCCTCCGGCAAATCATCCATATCTCCGTTGACAATAGCACCGAAGCTTTTAAGTGTTTCGGATAAAGGTACGTAAATTCCGGGTATGCCTGTGAATTTTTCGGCAACATGAGTGGGTTGAGCAAGGAATTTTTGAATTTTTCTTGCACGCGTAACGGTCAGCTTATCGTCATCGCCAAGCTCTTCCATACCCAAAATGGCAATGATATCCTGAAGTTCACTGTATTTTTGAAGTGTTTCCTGAACCTTTCTTGCAATGTCATAATGCTCCTGCCCGATTATATTCGGTTCAAGTATTCTTGAAGTGGATTCCAATGGGTCAACTGCCGGATAAATTCCCTGTTCGGCAATTTTACGGCTTAAAACCGTTGTTGCATCAAGATGTGAAAAGGTTGTTGCGGGAGCAGGGTCAGTCAAGTCATCGGCAGGTACATATACCGCCTGAACGGATGTTACCGAGCCGTTTTTGGTTGAAGCTATACGCTCCTGCAGAGCACCCATTTCCTCTGCAAGTGTCGGCTGATATCCTACTGCTGACGGCATACGGCCGAGCAGGGTTGAAACCTCACTTCCGGCTTGAACAAAACGGAATATATTATCTATAAACAGCAAGACATCCTTGTTTTTTTTATCTCTGAAATATTCCGCCATTGTAAGACCGGAAAGTGCAACTCTCATTCTCACGCCGGGAGCTTCGTTCATTTGACCGAAAACAAGTGCTGTTTTGTCTATTACGCCGCTTTCTTTCATTTCTTTCCACAAATCGTTGCCCTCACGGGAACGCTCTCCGACACCCGTAAAAATTGAATATCCGCCGTGTTCTGTCGCAACATTGTGTATAAGCTCTTGAATAAGAACTGTTTTTCCGACTCCTGCACCTCCGAAAAGACCGATTTTTCCGCCCTTCGGATATGGCTCTAAAAGGTCAATTACCTTTATGCCCGTTTCAAGAATTTCAACTGCCGGGTTTTGCTCCGAAAATGAGGGGGCATTTCGGTGAATATTCCATTTCTCACAGCTGTCGTCTATTGGTGAGCCACCGTCAATCGGTTCGCCCAAAACATTAAACATTCTGCCGAGAGTTTTATCTCCTACGGGAACACAAATGTTTCTGCCCGTTGCGGTGACCTCCATTCCTCTTGTGAGTCCCTCGCTTTCGGAAAGCATAATGCATCGCACTCTGCCCTCTCCGATATGCTGTGCCGTTTCCATAACACGAGCTTTGCCGCAGACTGTGACGGTCAGCGCCTCTTTTATTTTTGGAAGTCTTTTGTTTTCAAAATAAACATCCACAACAGAACCAGAAACCTGTATAATTTTTCCGCTCATCTGTTATTTGCACCTCCGTGTTTGTTTCTCATACTTTTTGCACCCGATGAAACCTCGGTTATTTCCTGTGTTATCGCACTTTGTCTGATATGATTGTATTGAACCGACAATTCCTCCAAAAGCTCCTCTGCGTTTCTGTTTGCCGAGTCCATGGCGTTCATTCTTGCGTTTTGTTCACTGCAAAAGCTGTCAGTTAAGGCACTGTAAATAAAGCCTGTCACATAGCTTGGAACAATATTGTCAAGAACCTTTTCGATTGATGGTTTAAATTCAAATGGTGTTTTGATTTTTTCTTCGTTATTGTCGGGGGTTATGAACTGTGCCCTGTGAAATGGCAAAAGTCGCTTACAGCAAGCTTCGGAGCTGACAGCGTTTTTCATATCCGTGTAAATAACAAAGATTTTGGAAAGCTTTTTGTTGTTGAAAAGCTCAAGAAGAATATCGGATATTTCTCTTGCCCTGTGTATAGTCGGATTTTGTGCCGTGTATAAAAAGCTTTTCTCAATCGGAATGTTATGCTGTGTGAAATAATGTCTGCCAAACTCTCCGACAACAAAAAGCTTTGGGTCGCAGTGTTCGCTCATAAGACGCATTGCCTCCTTGATAACATTTTGGTTATATGCACCGGCAAGCCCTTTGTCCGCCGTGATAACAAGATATCCGTATGAACCGTCAAGCTCGTGCTCGCCAGTTATCGGGTAGAAATATTTATTTTCTATTTCCTCCGAAGTTCTGAAAATTCTTTTTATTTCGGCTTGCACGGCATTGAAATAAGGTCTTGTTTTATCAAGCTCACTCTTTGCCTTGCGAAGCTTTGTCGAAGCAATCAAATACATTGCATTGGTGATTTTTTGCGTGTCCTTGACACTTTTTATACGATTTTTAATCTCTTTTGTGCCGGGCATATAATCACCGTCCTTGCAAAAATTCTTTTGCCGTTTTTAGGATTCTCTCCTTTAATTCGTCGCAGAGAACGCCGTCCGATTGGATTTTGTCCGAAATATCGGGATGTTTTTCGGCAAAATAATTCAAAATTTCCAAGATTTTTGAAGATATTTTATCGGGCGGAACATCTCCCAAGAGACGGTTTAGGACAACTGTCAGAATGATAACCTGCTCCGATTGAGAGTAGGGGGAGTACTGCTTTTGACGCAGCATACGCATTAAGCCCTGACCATAGACAAGCTGTGCTTTTGTTGTTTCGTCAAGGTCACTTGAAAATTGTGTAAATACTTCCATTTCACGGTATTGTGCCAAATCAAGACGAATAGCACCTGCCGCTTTTTTCATTGCTTTTGTCTGGGCATCGCCGCCAACACGGGAAACCGACAAGCCGACATTGACAGCCGGTCGCTGTCCTGCAAAAAACAGGTCACTTTCAAGGAAAATCTGTCCGTCTGTAATCGATATGATGTTTGTCGGAATGTAAGCCGAAACATCACCCGATTGTGTTTCTACAATCGGAAGTGCGGTCATACTGCCGCCGCCTTTTTCTTCACAAAGATGTGCACTTCTTTCCAAAAGTCTTGAATGAAGATAAAAAACATCTCCGGGATATGCTTCACGACCCGGTGCGCGCTCAAGCAACAGGCTCAACGATCGATATGCAACAGCGTGCTTTGATAAATCATCATAAACTATCAAAACATCTTTGCCCTTGTTCATAAAATATTCTCCGAGTGCACATCCCGAATAGGGAGCGATATATTGCATAGGTGCGGAATCGCTTGCGGAAGCGTTTAAAACAATTGTGTAATCCATTGCCCCATGCTTTTTCAGGTTCTGAACAAGCTGTGCCACAGAACTTGATTTTTGACCTATTGCAACATATATGCATATAACATTCTTTCCCTTTTGGTTAAGAATTGTGTCGGTTGCAATGGCTGTTTTGCCTGTTTGACGGTCACCTATTATAAGCTCTCTTTGACCTCTGCCGATGGGGAACATCGAGTCGATTGCAAGAATTCCCGTTTCCAGAGGTGTGTTAACAGGTTGCCTTTCGATAATTCCGGGTGCCGGATTTTCAATCGGACGGTATTCTTCGGAACAGATTTGTCCGAGATCGTCTATCGGGGAACCGAGAGCATCGACAACTCTTCCCACAAATTCATCTCCGACGGGAATTCCTGCCATTTTGCCTGTTCTTTTAACAGTGCTTCCCTCATATATATCCTCGTCGCTTCCGAAAAGAATACAGCCTATTTCATCACTGCGAAGATCCTGCACCATCCCCTTTATGCCTGATGCAAACAAAAGAATTTCGCCGTATGCGGCATTTTCAAGACCGCTGACAGAAGCAATTCCGTCTCCGACTCTTAAAACCTCGCCAACCTCTTCACAGATGACATCAGGAGTCCATGAATCGATTGTTTCTTTGATAAGAGGAACAATATTTTGATTTTTGTTTTTTAAGCTGTTTAAAGCATTTTTAAAACGAGAAAGGCGTCCATCAACGCTCCAATCGTATATGTCCGAGCCGACCTTCAATTTAAAACCGCCGTTCGGCATATCGGTCTTTTCCCATATCAAGGAAATTTCGTTATTGTATTTTTGCGACAAAAATTCAACAAAGCCTTTTTCCTGTTCGGGATTCGGAGCTTCGGCAGAATAAATAACGGCAGTTCTTACTGCTTTATTATCAGTCATTCGAGTCGCCCCTTTTCGCTGAATTCAAAAAGCTGTTGTATGCATCGGAAGTGCTTTTTTCTCTGACGATTTTTTCTGCTGCGGTTGTCGCCATATCAAGTATTTCGTTTTGAGCTGATGCCAAAATTTTTGCTTTTTCGTCCTCTGCCTTTTTGCGTGCCTCTATGATAATTTTATCGGCTTCATTCTTTGCATCGGACAGATTTTTTTCTTTTTCCTCCGAAATCTTCTTGTATTCGTTCTGTCTTTTTTCGTCAAGCTCATTTTCCAAAGCAAGGAGCTTGTCGGAATATTCTTTTTTCATTTCTTCTGATTTTTTGAAGTTGCCGTTTGCTTTATCGTCCATATCCTTATAGTAATCGGTTCTTTTTTGCATAAACTTTTTGACGGGAGCGTAAAGCAAAAAATACAGTACGGCAAACAAAATCACAAAGTTGAACAGATGTAGAAGAATTTGCTGTAGGTCTATGTTAAGAGGTACATTCATTTTTGTCCCCTCCTTACAGTACGAATATGATAAGAATTGCAATAACAAGTGCGTATATAATAGCTGTTTCGACAAACACAAGACCGAGCATCAAGGTTGTACGGATTTTGTTTTCCGCTTCCGGCTGGCGTGAAATGGCTTCGGCTGATTTTGCAATTGCCCATCCCATACCGATTGCACCTGCGGCGGCGGCAAGACCTACCGCAATTGCGGCGGCAAGAGCTTTATCTCCGATTGCGGAAGTGGTTTGAGCTTCCTCTGCGGCAAAAGCAGGGATTGAAAGCATTGCGGCTGATGCAAATGCCATTATTGCCGAAATTATTTTTTTAATATTTTTTTTCATTGTGAAAACCTCCAAAATAAATTTATTTTTTGTGTGACGGTTCTGAAACCTCTCCGTAGAAAAGAGAGGTCAGCATCGTTAAAACATAAGCTTGAATAAGAGCGTGAAGAAGAGTGAACAAAACACCTACGAGAATAGGCAGTCCGTAGCTCAAATGAATGTAGTAATAAACAAGCTCTGTTACAAGCGCTCCGCTTAACAATGCACCGAACAGACGAAAGCTCATTGATATCGGCAGGGAAAACTCTTTTAATGTTTTGCCGACACCTTTTAGCTTATTTTCCGCAATGCCGCCCGATAAAATGACAAGATATGAAAGACATCCCATCATAATTGCACCGTTGATATCGGCAAGGGGAGCAGGCAGAGCAATTGATGAGCCTTGTGTTGTTATGGCTTGAATGCCGAAAAGTTCAAAAACGGTTCCGATGAAAATATAAACTCCGGCAGTGAAAATATATGCCCCGAGGAATTTGTTTCTGTGCGGACTGTTTGATGATGCGAGGTCATCAAAAAATCCGACGAGGGATTCGAGCAAAAGCTGGAATTTTCCCGGCACAAGCTTGAATTTGGGAATAACAAAAATTCTCGCAGCCAGGGAAAATACAAAAACAATTCCCGTGACGGTAAATGCCGAAATTAACCCCGGATTTACATCCCAAAGCCCGAAAAGATTTATTTTATTTGTTTCGTGCAAAACGGCGTCACGCATAAGAACGCTTATTGATTCGTGCTCTCCGGGTGATTTTACGATAATTGTTCCAATCATTAACACAATGGCAAGCACGGCAAAAATTGCTATTTTTACATTTCTTTTCCTTTTGTCCATGATTTTACACCTCCTATCAAAAAACAACCGGTCCACAGCCTGACGCTATAATTCCGGTTGTTGATCATTCAAAATATAAAGTGTTAAATTGTGCAACTTTATAGGCACAAGAAGCACATAGATAGCCTGTGCTAACTTATGTTAAATACAATTATAACCCTTTTTTTTGAAAAGTCAATATTTTTTGGAAATTTTTTTCTTTCGTACAGCATAAAAACAGAGGGTGCAAACCAAATATTGCGCCCTCTGTAAGCTTTATTATATTATGCCGTTGTTGTAAGCTTTTTGATTGCAAACAAAGTTGCCACCGTGAGGATTATTCCGAACGGTAAAAGAATGAATGCATTCGGAATAAATGCAGCTATCAAATACATAACGAACGATAATGCCGCAACGGTAATTGCATAAGGAAGCTGTGTTGAAACATGGTTCAAGTGGTCGGAGCAAGCTCCTGCGGAAGACATAATGGTTGTGTCCGAAATGGGCGAGCAGTGGTCGCCGCAAACCGCACCGGCAAGACAAGCCGACATACCGATAATCATAAATTCGCTTCCGGGCTCGAATATTGCAACAACAATAGGAATTAGAATGCCGAATGTACCCCAAGATGTTCCTGTTGCAAATGCAAGAATACAAGCAACTATGAATATGATTGCAGGCAGGAAGTTTGCAAGACCTGCGGCTGCGGAATCCATCAATGTGCCGACAAAATCAGCCGCACCCAAAAGACCTGTCATATTTTTAAGAGATGTTGCGAATGTCAAAATCAAGATTGCTGGAACCATTGCAATAAAGCCTTTCGGAATACATTCCATAGCTTCCTTGAATGTAACGATTTTTCTTGCCATAAGATAAAGAATTGTTATGATAAGAGCGATTAAAGCACCCCACGGCAAACCAACGGTTGCATCTGTATCGGCAAATGCGGTGACAAAATCAGCACCGGAGAAAAATCCTCCGTCATAGATAAGACCGATAACGCAGGTGATAACCAATACAAGAACGGGAATAATAAGGTCAATAACTCTTCCTCTCGGATTTGCTTCTTTGATATCCTCTTCCGCAACTCTCTCGCCGCAGGTGAAGAGGTCACCCTTTTCAATTGCATTTTTTTCGTGAAGCTTCATCGAACCGTAATCGAATTTCATAAGAGTTAAGCTGATTATGAAAACGAAGGTCAAAAGCGAATAGAAATTGTAAGGAATAGCCCGAATGAAAAGCTCGATTCCGGAATAGTCCGTTCCCTCGGCAAATTTTGAAACAGCTGCCGCCCATGAAGAAACGGGAGCTATCATACAGACGGGAGCGGCAGTCGCATCGATAAGATACGCAAGCTTTGCTCTTGAAATTTTGTGGCTGTCGGTAACAGGCTTCATAACACTGCCGACAGTGAGACAGTTGAAATAGTCGTCAATAAAAATCAAAACACCCAGAACAAATGTTGCAAGCATTGCACCTATTCTTGATTTGATATGAACCTTTGCCCATCTTCCGAAAGCGGCAGAACCGCCCGATTTGTTGATGAGGGCAACCAATATTCCGAGAATGACAAGGAACATAAATATTCCGGCAGTACCCGAAACAGCGGCAATAATACCGTCATTTAAAAATGCATCAAGCGCCGCAATCGGCTTCCAATTCGCATAAAGCAAGCCGCCCAGAAGAATACCGATAAAGAGTGATGAATAAACCTCTTTTGTTATAAGGGCAAGAGCAATAGCCAACAAAGGCGGGAACAACGCCATAATAGTTGAATAGTAGTTGCTTTTCGGTGTAACCTTACCCTCTCCGCCGCACTCGGCACACTCAACCTTGTTCAATGCTTCCAAATCGGACGAAGCGTTAATTTCGGTCACGATTTCCTCGTTTCCGTCAACGACAGCTACGATATACTGACCCTCTCCGCCGCATACCGAGCAGTCAACCAAAGCATTTGTTTTGAAAATAAACGCGCCGGCAATAACAATTATCATTGCAATTAAAATCGCAATGATTTTTCCAGAATTTCCTTTTTTCATAAGAAACCTCCCTATTATGTATTTTTATATGTTAATTATTACATAATTTGACACAAAAGTCAATAGAAAGAGGTGTTTTTAGCTGTTATAAGAAATTTATTTTTTTTTGTTAAAAAAGTCCCGAAATATAATATTTTGAGACCTTATATTATGTTATGAAAGCTGTTTATAGGTATATATTATAACAACAGCCGACAATATCAATGTAAGAATATCGGATACGGGCATTGAATAAAGCACGCCGTCAAGACCGAAGAAGATTGGGAGAACGAGTGCAAAGCCGACAATCGGAATACAGCCGGCAGCTATGCCGACAACGACGGATATTACTATTTGGAAAAATTTCATAACAATTCCGATGACCGCTATAGGAATTTGAGCGTATTGCTCTTGACCGAATATCGGGTCGGACAAGCCGTATTTTTGTATCATATTATTTATCGTCGCCATTGCCGCAACGAGTGAAATTTGAGAAAGAAGACTGCAAATTCCCAAAGAAATCCAAAAGAAATATTCTTTTGAATGTTTAAAGGTTTCGGCATTGACTGTTCCGCCGAACAATGAAATAATATTGTCCGAAAAACAAAGATAAACAATACAAAGTAAAATTCCCGAAATGATTGTCAAAAGAACAGAATTTCCGATGCTCTTTTTGGCATCCTCACCGCTTTGCTTGCCGAGACTTAAGCTCACAAAAGCACAGCAACCGTCGCCAATCATAAAGGCAACCGCAAGTGCGATGATGGTTAAAGGGAAAACAACCGTGTTTGCGGCATTTCCGTAAGAGCCGAGATAACTTGCATTGGCTATAAAAATATGATCCACAATGTTATAAAGTGCACCGACAAGAAGCGAAATAATGCAGGGAATTGTGTATTTCTTCATCAGTGTGCCGATTTTTTCGTCGGCTAAATAGTTTTGATTTGTTTGTTTCATATTATACCTCCTAAAAATAAAAAATGCGTAAATCCGGACATCCGGACTTACGCATTTTGTTGCTCGACTTGCAGAATTATATCATATTCCTTAATTTATTTCAAGAATTTTTTTGCGAAATTATTGATTTTTAAGTTTTTTTGGCAAGCAGAATAACGGCTTATTTGTACTAAATAAACAAAGAATTATGCATTTTATACAAACAAAACTTTAAAACATAATGCAAAGTGCTAATTTTGATGTAAATTTTTAAAGTTTTATTGACATTTTGAACAAAACAGTGTATTCTATGAATGAAAGATGAATATTCGGTTTATATTATTGGAGTGTTACCGTAAGGGCATAACCAACTTTTATGTTTATAGGCTTTTTTGTCTATATATATAATTGTTGGTCTTTTTTATTTTTAAGGCAAGGAGGGACAAAATGAAGGTTATTAAGGTAATTAATAATAATAATTTGTGCGTTGCGGATAATAACGGTAAGGAACAAATTGTATCGGGCAAGGGAATAGGATTTGGAAAAAAGTACGGAGATGAGGTTGATGCATCGCAAATCCAAAAAACATATCTCATAACCGATTCGGAGCTTCAAAAGAAAATGATTTCCTTGTTAAAGGATATTCCGCCCGAGCATATGATTTTTTCAAACGATATGGTTGAGCATATAAAAAAAACATATTCCGCAAGACTAAATGAATCACTTTTGGTGACATTGAGTGATCATATATCCTTTGCGATTGAAAGAAGAAAGAACGGAAATGTTTTTGAAAATCCTCTGCTTGAGTCGATAAGGGAAATCTATCCGGAGGAATTGAGCCTCGGAAGATATTGCACCGAACAGATTTATAAACGCTTCGGGGTGATTATGCCGGAGGATGAGGCGGGATTTATAGCAATGCACATAATAAGTGCAAGAATTGACGGAAAGGTCAGCGATGTTTATGATATTGCCAATATCGTTGAGGGATGTATCGAAATAGCAACTAGCTATTTTGACAAAGAACCGGACAGAGGCAGTGATTCTTTTGAAAGATTTTTAATTCATTTGAAATATCTTGCACAACGATTATCGCAGAACAAGCCGCTTCCGAAGGGGTTGAGTGATGATGCGGCATTTGTTTCTCTGGTAAAAAGCTCTTTCGGAGTATATTACAAGTGTGCATTATGCATACAGGAGTATATTTTCAAAACATATAAGAAGAATATTAATGAAGACGAAATAATTACTCTGTCAATTCACTTAAAAAAGATTTTTACACATCGGAACGGTTAAGGCGAGACACAACCTATCAAATAAAAAATAAAAAACGGAGGTATTACTATGAAAGAAAAAATATTCGGAGTGTTGCAAAGAGTGGGCAGATCGTTTATGTTGCCGATAGCACTTTTGCCGGTTGCGGGATTGCTTCTTGGAATAGGAAGCTCTTTCACAAATCCGACAACATTGGAAACTTACAAGCTTACGGGAATTATTTATGAGGGCGGATTTATTTATACGCTTCTTGACATTATGAGCAAAACAGGCAGTGTCATATTCGATAACCTTGCATTGCTTTTTGCGATGGGCGTTGCTATCGGAATGGCAAAAAAGGAAAAAGAGGTTGCCGCTCTTTCGGGAGCAATCGGCTATCTTGTTATGAATACTGCAATTAGTGCTTTAATTAGTGCATCGGGCGGAGTTGAGGCAATGGCGGCAAATTCAACAGCTTCGGTTTTGGGTATAACAACACTTCAAATGGGTGTGTTTGGCGGAATTATTGTCGGTTTGGGTGTTGCGGCACTGCACAACAAATTTTATAAAATTCAGCTTCCGCAGGTTCTCTCATTTTTCGGCGGAACAAGATTTGTTCCCATTATCACAAGTATAGTTTATCTTATAGTCGGAATAATAATGTTTTATCTTTGGCCGGTTGTTCAATACGGAATTGCACAGCTCGGACAGCTTGTGTTAAAATCCGGATATGCCGGTACATGGATTTACGGAATTTTGGAAAGAGCATTAATTCCGTTCGGACTTCATCATGTTTTCTATATGCCGTTTTGGCAGACAGAGCTTGGCGGCGGAATGTTGATTGATGGTGTTTTGGTTCAGGGAGCACAGAACATCTTCTTTGCGGAGCTCGCATCAAAGGCAACAACTCAATTCTCGGTTTCGGCAACAAGATTTATGTCGGGTAAATTCCCGTTTATGATATTCGGACTTCCTGCGGCGGCATTTGCAATGTATAAAGCAGCACGCCCCGAAAAGAAAAAGGTTGTAAGCGGTCTTTTGATTTCGGCGGCATTGACTTCAATGCTGACAGGTATAACAGAGCCTCTTGAATTTACATTTTTGTTTGTTGCACCTGTTATGTATGCGGTTCACTGTGTCCTTGCCGGACTTTCGTATATGCTTATGCACATATTCGGAGTCGGTGTGGGAATGACTTTCTCCGGCGGTATAATAGATTTGACATTATTTGGAATTTTGCAGGGAAATGCAAAAACAAATTGGATATGGATTGTGATAGTCGGACTTGTTTATGCTGTTTTGTACTACTTGATATTCTATTTTATGATTAAGAAATTTAACTATAAAACGCCGGGCAGAGAGTCTGACGAGGAAGAACCGAAACTTTATACCCGTGCGGATATGAATTCAAAAAATGAAGAAAAAGAGGGTAAAAACAAAGATACGGTCAGCGCATTGATAACAAAGGGTCTTGGCGGAAAAGAAAACATCAGCGACATAGATTGCTGTGCGACAAGACTTCGAGTTACCGTTGTTGATGCTCATAAGGTCGAGGATTCACTGCTCAAAAAGAGCGGAGCATCGGGAATTATTCACAAAGGAAACGGAGTTCAGGTGGTTTATGGTCCGCAGGTAGCTGTTGTGAAATCACATCTTGTTGATTTTCTTGAAAGCGATAATGCAAGTGAAGTTGATATTTCGGATTTTAAGGAAGCACCGACACAGGAAAAAGAAGAGAAAAAAGATACTGAATGCGAACTTTATGCACATCTTAACGGAACGGTTGTTGCACTTGAAGATGTCGAGGATAAAGTGTTTTCCGAGAAAGTTCTCGGAGAGGGAATTGCGATTGAACCGACAGAGGGTAAATTGTATGCTCCGTGTGACGGAAAAATTGAATCGATTTTCGATACCAAACACGCAGTGAACATTGTTTCGGATAACGGCTGTGAGATATTGCTCCATATCGGAATCGATACGGTAAAGTTAAACGGTGAATTTTTTGAAAGTCATATAAAGGACGGACAAACAATCAAAAAAGGTGACTTGCTGATATCATTTGATATTGATGAAATTAAAAAAGCAGGCTATAAAACAACAACGCCGATGATTGTGTGTAACACCGATGATTATGAAAGCATAAAAACCGTTGCATTGGGAAAAATTTCGGCAGGCAGTGAAATTATAAAAATAAATTAATAAGGAGAAAATAATATGAGAACTTTTGAGTATGTAATTAAAGATGAATTGGGAATTCACGCAAGACCTGCGGGTTTGCTTGCAAAAACCGCCAAAACACTTGACAGCACGGTTATTGTTGCGAAAGGAGAAAAATCTGCGGCGGCAACAAAGCTTATGGCACTTATGAGTATGGGAATAAAATGCGGCGACACCGTGACGGTGACAATTGACGGCGGTGATGAGGAAAAATCCGAACAGGTTATGAAAAAATTTTTTGAATCTAACCTTTAAAAAAATTATCCGGCGGCAAAGTGCCGCCGGATGTAAAAAGGGCGGTGCGACTATGATAAAATTTTACGGAAAAGGCGTGTATGCGGCAATTGCTGTCGGAAAAATTTCGATTTTTGACAGACAGACACCTAGCGTTAAGCGTGAGAAAATACAGGATACCGAAGAGGAAATGAAGAAACTTGAAGTCGCCAAGGAAAAGGCGGTTGAACAGCTCGGAGTTATATATGAAAAGGCACTCAAAGAAGTCGGAGAAGCGAATGCGGCGATATTTGAAATCCATATGATGATGGTTGAGGACGAGGATTACAACGATGCGATAGCGGAAATGATAACCTCGCAGAATGTCAATGCTGAATATGCGGTTGCCGTTACGGGTGATAATTTTGCGGAAATGTTTGCCGCAATGGATGATGCTTATATGCAAGCAAGAGCTGCTGATGTCAAGGATATATCAAACAGAATAATAAGCTGTATGGCATCGGAGGAAAAGACTGAAATAAAAAATGATGAGCCTGTTATTATTTGTGCTGATGACCTTGCACCGAGCGAAACGGTGTCGCTTGATAAGGATAAGGTACTTGCGTTTGTGACGGCTTACGGCTCCGCCAATTCGCACACGGCTATTTTGGCAAGAAATATGAACATACCTGCGGTAATAGGCGTCGGAAAAGATTTTTTGGGCACCGTGGCGAACGGGGATATTGCTGTTTGCGACGGTTTTACGGGTGAGATTATACTTAATCCCGATGAGGATAGCTTAAAGGCTGCGGAGGAAAAGAAAAGGGAAGAGGAAAAGAAAAAAGAGCTTCTGCAAGAGATGAAAGGAAAAGAAAATATCACATTGGACGGCAGAAAGATAAATATTTATGCAAACATCGGAAATGTTGACAACATTGCCTCTGTTCTTTTGAACGACGCCGGTGGAATAGGACTTTTCAGAAGTGAGTTTTTATATCTTGAAAATTCCGATTATCCGACAGAGGAGGAACAGTTCAGAATTTATAAGCGAGTGCTTGAAAGTATGGCAGGGAAGAAAGTAATTATAAGAACACTTGATATCGGAGCGGATAAACAGTGTGATTATTTCAATATGCCGAAAGAGGAAAATCCTGCACTCGGAATTCGTGCGATAAGACTTTGCTTAAAAAGACCCGAAATTTTCAAAACACAGCTCCGTGCACTTTTCAGAGCATCAGCATTCGGAAACCTCGGAATAATGTTCCCTATGATTGCAAACAAGTGGGAGCTTGAAGAGATACTTGCTGTTTGCGAAGAGGTGAAAGGTGAGCTTAAAAATGACGGTATTGATTACAGCGAAAATACGGAAATCGGTATTATGATTGAAACGCCTGCGGCGGCACTTATCAGTGATACTCTTGCACCGATGGTTGATTTCTTCAGTGTCGGAACAAATGATTTGACACAATATACGCTTGCTTGCGACAGACAAAATCCGGACATTGACCGTTTTTGCGATACACACCACGAAGCGGTTATGAAGCTTATTGAAATGGCGGCTGACAATGCACACAAAAACGGCAAGTGGATAGGAATATGCGGTGAGCTTGCCGCAGATACCGACCTTACCGAAAGGTTTATAAGAATGGGAATCGATGAACTTTCGGTTTCTCCGTCCTTTGTGCTTAAGGTGAGGGATAAGGTAAGACAGATTAAAATTTCATAAAATAAAAACAGTCTTTTCGGACGAAAAGGCTGTTTTTGATTTGATATTAATATATCGATGTTATTATTGCACGCCAAAGCTCGGACGGTTGGATTTGTCCGTGCGGTTGCAGTGAGTTGAGAATGACGAAAATTCCTTTAATTAAATAATGTTTTGTTGTATGAAAGGCTCGGAATGAGTGAATTGTCACTTGTTCCGTTTTTTTTTGATTGAGTGTTGCAAAGAATAAATGTGTGTGGTATAATTGACACATAACAGAATTTTATTGCATAAAATTCTTAAAGCCTATCGGCTTTTGCTGTCGTGTAACCGCTATGTGTCAATTGACGGCGTCGCAAAAATGCCCTTGCAAGCAGGCATTTTTAGCCCCGGTAAAATGAATTTGTTGCATCTAAATTCGCCTGTCGGCGAGCTAAAAGGCGGTATTCAAATCATACATTTCAACAGTCAACTCGGACAAGCTTGCCGATAGAAAAAATAAAGTGGACAAAGTGGGGAGATCATATGCGTACCGACGCAGTACCGATATACAAATGAAAGGAAGATGTAAAATGAAAAAAATAAGACTAGGAACTCCGGAGAGTATAGTACCGTCGCAATTTTGCCAAGGGTTTAGCTATGCCGAAACACCTATAAAATACGACACCGAAAAAATTTCCTTTAAGGAAACAAAAAGAGGCTGTCTTATAGAATTGCCTTTGGAATTCGGCGAAGAAATATACGGTTTCGGTTTGCAATTAAAGGGATTTGACCACAAAAACCACAATTTGCAGTTAAGAGTTAATTCCGATCCTGTTTCATATACGGGCGACAGCCACGCACCTGTTCCGTTTTTCGTGACCACAAAGGGATACGGAATATATATCGATACAGCACGGTATATTGAAGTCAGCTGCGGATATGGAAAAAATAAAAACAGACCTAAAATCGAAAATAATACAGTTATCGCAACGGCGGAGGATTTATACAAAAAATGCGGATTGAAAGAAACAACGACCATGGCAATAGAAATACCTGTTGCAAAGGGTGTTGATATCTATATAATAGAGGGTGAAACGATTACGGACATAGTGTCGCAGTACAATATGCTCTCCGGCGGAGGATGCGATGTTCCCGAATGGGGATTGGGTGTTTTGTACAGATGCTATGCAAAATATACAGGTGACGAAGTTGTCGAAATGGGAAAATATTTCAGGGAAAAGGATATCCCGTGTGATATATTGGGATTGGAGCCCGGCTGGCAGTCAAGCTCATATTCCTGCTCGTATTTATGGGACAAGGAACGATTCCCGAAATATGAAGAAACCGTTTCAAAGCTTTTGGAAATGGGATATCATATAAATTTGTGGGAACACGCATTTATAAATTCAACTTCGCCGATTTATGAAAAAATGCATGATTACAGCGGAGATTATGAGGTTTGGCAAGGATTGATACCCGATTTTGCAAAAGAGGAAGCAAAAGACATTTTTGCAAAGCACCACAGAGAATATTTGGTTAATTTGGGAATTGACGGCTTTAAGCTCGATGAGTGTGACAGCAGTGATTTTGTCAGCGATTGGAGCTTCCCGAACTGCACGGAATTTCCGTCGGGAATGGATGGTGAGCAATATCATTCGATGTTCGGAGTATTGTATATGCAAACAATTTTAAAAGCACTTGGCGATAAGCCTACCCTTTCGGAGGTAAGAAATGCAGGTGCACTGTCGGCAAGCTATCCGTTTGTATTGTACAGTGATTTGTACGATCACAAGGATTTCATAAGAGGAACGGCAAATTCGGGATTTTCCGGGATTTTGTGGACACCGGAATTAAGAGATGCAGAAAGCAAAAAGGATTTGTTGAGAAGATTGCAGAGCACGGTGTTCTCTGTTCAGTGTTTGATTAATGCGTGGTACTGCGAAAAAGCTCCTTGGATTGACTTTGATTGCGAAGACGAAGTGAGAGAACTTTTGAAAATAAGAAAAAAACTTGTTCCGGGATTGAAAAAGGCGTTTGAAGAATATAAAAATACAGGTAAGCCGCCCGTTCGTGCGTTGGTTATGGACTACACGGACGATGAGGAAACATATCATATAGACGATCAGTATATTTTCTGCGATAATTTGATTGTTGCTCCGATGACGGCACAGGAAGATGTGAGAAAGGTTTATCTGCCAAAGGGTGAATGGGTTGATTATTGGACAAAACAGCCTGTTAAATCCGGTTGGTTTGAGGTTTCGGGAGATAATATTCCGGTATATGAAAAAATTAAATAATAAAATAATCTGTAGCGAGAGATATTTATGAATGATTTGAAAAACAAAAAGCTTTTTTTGTTGGATATGGATGGGACTATATATCTTGATAATGTACTTTTTGAGGGCGTAATAGAATTTTTGGGCTACATAAAAGGTATCGGGGGAAGATATATTTTTCTGACAAACAATTCTGCCAAGAGCGTTGATAAATATGTGGAAAAGCTTCTTTCTTTGGGGATAGATGTAAATGAAGAGGATTTTTTCACATCGGTAAATGCAACAATTATGCACTTGGAAGGGAAGAAATATAGAAAAATCTATGCATTTGGAACGGAATCGTTCCGCAGACAGTTACGGGAGGCAAATTTCAATATTACCGATAAATTGGAGGACGATATTGACTGTCTTGTGATGGGGTATGACACGGAGCTGACCTACAAAAAGTTGGAGGAAGCCTGCATACTGCTCGGACGGGGAGTTGATTATATTGCAACAAATCCCGATTATGTGTGTCCTACTTGGTACGGATATGTGCCTGACTGCGGTTCTGTGGCGGATATGCTTTACAATGCAACGAAAAGGCGACCGTTGGTTATAGGAAAGCCAAAACCTGAAATGCCGCTTTCGGCTGTTGAAAAAACAGGTTATAAAAAAGAGGAAGCAGTTGTAATCGGGGATAGGCTCTATACCGATATTGCCTGCGGTGTGAATGCCGGTATAAGCAGTATTTTTGTTTTAAGCGGCGAGGGAACTGTTGAAGATTTGGAAAAAAGCGATGTTCTACCCGACTATGTTTATGAGGACATAAAGTCGATACTGAAAGATTTGAAAAACTGAAGGGAAAACAAAATGAATATACTCGAAATAATCAATGATTTTAAAAAGGAATGCAGCTGCGGAAGAAAACACGAAACAGCGGTGCGTGATGTGGTTATAAAATCAGGAGCGGTAAACGAAGTTGGGAAAATTCTTGATAAGAACGGATTTTCAAAAAATATTCTGCTTGTTGCCGATAAAAACACATTAAAATCGGCTGACGGCATTGTTGAAAGCTTAAAAAATTTCAATGTTAAATACAAAATATATGATGATTTGCGAATTGCGGATATGGTTCATGTGGAGGAATTGGAAAATATTATAAAAGACAAAGATATATCAATTCTTTCGGTCGGAACCGGTTCGGTTAATGATCCGTGCAGACTTGCCGCCGCAAGGCAGGATAAAAAACTGTGCATATTCGGAACAGCTCCGTCAATGGACGGATTTGCTTCCTACAGCTCTCCGATAGTGTGCAACGGCTTTAAATCGAGTTATGCGGCAAAGAGCCCCGAAGTTATTATCGGTGATACAAAAATTCTTGCAAATGCACCGAAACCTTTGAAATCGGCAGGGTTCGGGGATATGGTGGCGAAATATGTGGGTCTGATTGATTGGCAGATTTCTTCTTTGCTGACAGGTGAATATTATTGCGAAAAAATTGCATCATTGACACGCAAGGCTGTGGATGAACTTATGGAAATGGCTGATAAGGTAACGGCAGATGATGAATATACGGCAGGAAAAATTTTTGAGGCACTGTTAAGAACCGGTATTGGGATGAGTTTTTCTCAAAATTCAAGACCCGCAAGCGGAAGTGAGCACATTGTTGCACATTTAATTGAATGTATAGAATTGAGAGATAACATAATTCCTAATTATCACGGTGAGGATATTGGTGTGTGCACGCTGAAAATGCTGGAATATTACAATAAGCTTGCGGAGTGTGACAGTATCGAAACAGTCTATGAAAAGGTTGATTGGGACAATGTTTATGAATTTTACGGCGATATGGAAGATGATGTGCGTAAGCTTAATGAGCCTGAAAATGTCATTGATGAGGTTGATAAAGAACTGCTGAAAGAAAAATGGGGAGAAATTGTGAAGATAATTCACAGTGTCCCAAGTGCCGAAGAGTGTAGAAAGGCTATGGAAACAGCAGGATGCAAGCTGACTGTTTCGGATATCGGAAAAAGTCAAAAACTGTTTGATGATTGTGTGAAATATTCTCCTTATATGAGAAAAAGATTGACGCTTTTAAGAATAAAAGATATGATAATGCAATAAAGAATTGAGGAAAAATTATGGATTACAGGATTGAACACGATTCTATGGGAGAGGTGAGAGTCCCCGCAAACAAGCTGTGGGGAGCACAAACCCAGAGAAGTTTTGAGAATTTTAAAATCGGGACGGAGAAAATGCCGAAGGAAATTATATACGCTTTCGGAATTTTGAAAAAAGCGGCGGCGATTGCAAACAACAGGCTAAAACCCGAAAAAATGACCGATGAAAAAACCGAAGCCGTGAAAAAAGCGTGCGATGAAGTGATGATGGGAGAGTTATCGGACAATTTTCCGCTTGTTGTTTGGCAGACAGGATCGGGAACACAGTCCAATATGAATGTTAATGAAGTTGTTGCAAACCGTGGAAATCAAATTTTGGGAAAAACATTGCTTCACCCGAATGATGATGTCAATATGAGTCAATCCTCAAACGACACATTCCCGACAGCAATGCACATTGCGGCAGTTCTTTCGGTTGAGGATAAACTCATACCGTCTGCTGAAGCATTGATACAAACATTCAAACGCCTTGAAACGGAAAATGAGGACATAGTTAAAAGTGGAAGAACACATCTTCAGGATGCCACTCCGATAAAATTTTCACAGGAAATAAGCGGTTGGCGTGCAAGTGTGGAAAAAGATGTTGAATTGCTTAAAAAAGCAGTAAAACCTCTTTATGAGCTTGCATTGGGAGCAACGGCTGTCGGAACAGGTTTAAATTCTCCGAAAGAATTCGGAAAAACAACAGCGGAAGAAATCGCAAAGCTCACAGGCAAGGATTTTGTGACTGCGGAGAACAAATTTCATTCGCTTACCTCAAAGGATGAACTTGTATTTTGCCACGGTGCGATTAAAGCACTTGCGTGTGATATGATGAAGATAGCAAACGATGTCCGTTGGCTTGCATCAGGTCCTCGTGACGGTTTGGGCGAAATTTTAATTCCCGAAAATGAACCCGGTTCTTCAATTATGCCGGGAAAAGTTAATCCGACACAGTGCGAAGCCGTTACCATGGTCAGCACGCAGGTAATGGCAAATGATGTTGCTGTTTCAATGGCGGCATCACAGGGAAATTTTGAGTTGAATGTATTTATGCCTGTCTGCATTTATAATTTTTTGCAATCGGCAAGACTTTTGAGTGATGTGATTGACTCTTTTAGGAAAAACTGTGCCGAGGGGATAAAGGCAAATAAAGAAAAAATGCGTCACAATCTGCATAATTCTCTTATGCTTGTGACAGCATTAAATCCGTATATAGGTTATGAAAATGCGGCAAAAACCGCAAAAAAAGCTTATTCGGAGAATATATCCTTAAAGGAAGCTTGCCTAAAGCTCGGTTTTTTAACCGAGGAAAAGTTTGACGAAGTGTTTAAGCCTGAAGAAATGGTATGATATTTTCCGAAATAAAACATTCGCAAAGCTTTTTGACGGCGATGATATCATTAATGGATGCAACAGATGCCGGGGAATGAAGATATCTGCACGGAACGGAAACCGACATTGTCGGAATACCTCTGTTTGATATGTGAATTCTTCCGGCATCATTGCCGCCCGAAACCATTGTTTTATACTGAACGGGGATAGCATTTTTTTCGGCGAGTTCATAAAGAAGTTTGTAAAGTCTCTGATTTACTATCGTCGTTCGGTCCATAAAGCTTATTGCCGCACCCTTATTCATTTCGGTCACATATGCGTGCTTGACGCTTCCGTGAACATCGGAACAGGTCGTTGATTCGACAACGAGTGCAATATCGGGGTTGATTTTTGCGGCGGCAACGGCAGAACCCCTGAGTCCAACCTCTTCTTGCGTGCAGAAGCAGAACCAAGTATCATAATAAACATCGTTTTTTATAAGTTCAGCAAGAATTGCACAGCCAGCACGGTCATCTATCGCTTTGGCTTTTATGCTTGTTTTTCCCAGCATTTCAAATTCCGTGTCAAAAGCGGCATAGTCACCCAAGGAAATGTATTTTTTTGCATCCTCTTCGTCCTTTGCACCGATATCTATGTAGAGATCTTTTATCTTCGGAACTGTTTCACGCTCCGATTTTGTTGTCAAATGTACAGCCTTTATTCCTATAATTCCTTTTATTTTATATTTACCGATTCTGACTTTTTTTGAAATGATCACCCTTGTGTCGATTCCGCCAACTGTTTGAAATTCAAGATATCCTTCTTTTGTTATTCCGCTTACGATAAGACCGACTTCATCGGTGTGTGCGGAAAGCATAACCGTTTTTGAACTGTTTGAGCCCTTTTTGTATGCAAGCAGATTTCCTGTAGAGTCGGTGATTATATTGTCGGCATAGGGTGAAATTTCATTTTTTATAAAATCTCTGACAGCTGTTTCATCTCCGCTCACGCCGTCAAGATTACACAATTTTTCTAATAACATAACCAATCCTCCGAAAAATTATCAGACTCTTTCAAAAAACTTTCGAGAAGAGAAACCAAAACTTCAAAATCGTCTAAATTCATTGTTTCAACCGATGTGTGCATATATTTTAACGGAACAGACAAAAGTCCCACGGGTATTCCGCCTCCGGCAATTTGGATTGCCCAGGCATCTGTTCCCGTGTCACCGCCCGAAACCTCAATATTTGTTTTTATATCATATTTTTTTGCCGTATCCGAAAGCTTTTCAAAAATTTTTGGGTGAATGTTTGGACCTTTTGCAATGACAACGCCGCTTCCGGCATCGAAAGCTTCTTTTGAATTGTCGGGTGTTACTGCGTGGCAAACATCGATTGCAACGGCACAGTCGGGCATTATTGAAAAAGAAGAAACTTTTGCACCTCTCAAACCGACTTCTTCCTGAACGGAAATTGATGCATAAAGGTCTGCATTGATTTCGGCACGCTTGAAAACTTCAAGAATTGCCGCAACGCCTGCACGGTCATCAAGTGTTTTTAAACTCAAATTGTTATTTAAAAGCTTGCCGACCGATTGAGAAAGCGTGACGGGAGAACCGATAATAATATTTTCGCTTACTTCTTCAAAGCTCAATCCCGTATCTATGGACATATCCTTGATGTTTATGCTTTTGTCGGCTTCGCCGTCCTCCAAAAGATGAGGAGGTTTTGCACCGATAACGCCTTTTGTATCTTTCTTTCCGTGAACGGTAACTTCTGCGGACAAAAGTATCCTTGGGTCAACACCTCCGATGTTTATAAAGGAAAGAAAGCCGTTTTCATCGATGTTTGAAACCATAAGACCGATTTCGTCAAAATGAGCTTCAAGCATTATTTTTTTGTTGCCTTTTTTACCTTTTTTCAGGGCAATTATATTTCCGAGTGCATCGGAGAAAATTTCATCACAAAAAGGTTTGAAGAGCTTTATGATTTCGTCGGAAATTCTATATTCAAAACCGGATATTCCTCGCAGATCGGATAAAGCACGAATAGTATTTTCCAAATTTTTCATTCCTTTCAAGATTTATAATTTATTGACAAGCTGTTTGAAGAGGTTTCCTCGTTCTTCAAAGTTGTTGAACATATCAAAGCTTGTGCTTGCCGGGGAAAGGAGAACAATATCGTTTTCGACTGCGTTATTCCTTGCCGCATTAACTGCTTCGGGATATGTCGAAGCACGAATTACCTTGACACAAGGTTTTATATTTCTTTCGGAATATGCTTTATTCAGTGCGTTTTCGATTGCATCGGAAGTTGCTCCGATCAAAATAAGAGTTTTTACACTGTCAATTATTGCAGGACCTATTTCGTCATATTTTATTCCTTTGTCCTTGCCACCCGAAATCATAACAACCTTTTGATTAAAAACCTTTAAGGTGTTAATGGTTCTGTTCGGACTTGAATCTATGGAACTGTTATAATATTTAACACCGTCAAGAACACGGACAAGTTCAATTCTGTGTTCAACACCGCCAAAAGTTTTCGCAACCTTTACGATAGAGTCGGTGCTCACCAAGTCGGCTACCGCTCCGATTGCCGCCATATAGTTTTCGACATTATGCATACCGGGGAGCTTTATGTCGGATAATTTGAGCATTTCTTTGTCGCCGAAGTATATGCTGTCGTTTAAAATGCTGATATCGGCGGATTTCTTTGATGAAAATTCACGAAGTGTGCCGTTTGCACTATTTCCAATTTCCAAAGTGACATCGTTTGATGAATTGACAATCAAAATGTCATCCTTTGATTGATATTTCATAATGTTTTTCTTTGCTTCTATGTATTCCTCATAGTCCTTGTGCATATCGAGGTGGTTTGGCGTGATGTTTGTCATAACGGCAATATGCGGAGATTTTTTCATTGTGTGGAGCTGAAAGCTTGAAAGCTCAAGAACGACAATGTCATCGGGATTCATATCCTTTGTACTTGTCAAAAGCGGATTTCCGATATTTCCGCCGAGCCATGCTTTATATCTGTCCTCGGTGAGCATTTTGTGTATAAGCGTTGTTGTGGTTGTTTTTCCGTCACTTCCTGTAACGGCAATAATTTTGCACGGACAAACATCGAAGAAAACTTCCATTTCGGAGGTTATAACAGCACCTTTTTCTTTTGCGGAAACAAGCTGGGGGACATCGTAACGCATTCCGGGAGTTTTAAATATGATTTCACCGTTAATATTTGAAAGGTAGTCCTCTCCGAGATTTAAGCGAACGCCCATCGCCGAAAGTTCATCGGCGGTTTTTCCGAGCTTGTCGGCTGTTCTTTTGTCGCAGGCTGTGACGGATGCGCCGAGAGAACACAAATATTTTATCAGCGGAAGATTACTGATACCAATTCCGATGACGGTGACATTTTTACCGTTCATTTCCTTTTCAAAATTTAAAAGTTTGTTGTTTATCATAATATTTCCTCCAAAAATGCAATTAACAAATCAATTGCCGAATTCAAATCATCCTTGTAAATCATTTCCGACGGGGAATGAATATATCTTGTCGGAATTGATATTCCGCCTGTTTTGACACCCGAACCGGAAAGAGAAATTGCACCTGCATCAGTTCCGCCGTCATTCATTATTTCGAGTTGATATTTTATCTTCTTTTCTGCAGCAAGCTCTGCGAGCTTACTTCTGACAAAACTGTCGCAAAGCACAGAACGGTCCATAATTTTTATTGCAGCACCGCCTCCGAGCTTTGTTGCCATCTTAATTCCGTTCGGTGTATCTCCTGTATCTGTCACATCGATTGCGAGTGCATAGTCGGGAGAAATGGAAAATGCAGAAGTTTTTGCACCTCTCAAGCCGACCTCCTCCTGCGAAGTGAACACAAAATATATGTCGTTGTCGGATTTTACGGCTTTTAGTGCTTTTATGAGGACAAAACAGCCGCTTCTGTTGTCGAGAGCCTTTGAAATGATACAATTTCCTCTATCATAAAAATCGCCGCAAAAAACAGCCATATCGCCGATTGAAACGATTTTTTCACTTTCTTCTTTTGAGCCTGTGCCGATATCGATATACATTTTGAGGATTTTTCTATCCTTATTTTCCTCTTCACATCCGATGACGCCCACAACTCCGTTTTCAAAGCAAACACGCCTGCCCGATAAATCTTTATTATAAAGTCCGCCCACCGGTGCAAATCTTATGAAACCGTTATCGTCTATAACCGTTGCGATAACACCGATTTCGTCCATATGTGCGGCAACCATAATTTTCTTGCCTGTGCCTTTTTTTCGTGCAATCAAGCTTCCGAGAGCATCGGTATAAATTTCATCGCAGTAAGATTTTATTTCTTCTTCAATTGTTTTTCTTATATTTTCCTCACGACCCGACGGTCCGTAGTCGAGAGCAAGTTTTTCTAAAAGCTCCATAATAATCTCCGTTCTGCCGTCTATACGGCATAAATTTTATCCGAATGGATATCATACAAAATAATTATAGTATTTTATCGGTGTTATGTCAATTATTTTTCACACATAAATTTTTGACTAAAAGGAATTTTTTTTGAAAAAATAATAAAAGACAGAACATTGTCGAATAAAATGTTTAAATAATTGTTGCTAAAAAGTATAATTTGTGATACAATTAAACAGACATAAAAAATTGATGAAACAATTGAAGTAAAATCAATTCGATTCGGAGGGATTAATTATGGAAAATAATGAAAACATAATAGAAGAGGTTGTGGAGCTTCCACAGAATGACAGAACGGACACAGTCAAAATTGCACCCGATGTAATTGCAACAATTGCCGGAATTGCCGCAAAGGAAATCAACGGTGTTGCCGGAATGTGCGGAAGCTTTGCCGGAGGAATTGCCGAAAAGCTTGGCGCAAAGAAAAGCCCTACAAAAGGAATAAGGGTTGAGGTTAAAGAAAACAGTGTTTTGATTGATTTGTATGTCATTGTCGAATTCGGAGTGAGAATTCCGGAGCTTGCTTGGGAAATCCAGGAAAGCGTTAAAAATAATGTTGAAACAATGACGGGAATGAGTGTTGAAAAGGTTAATATCCATATTGACGGAATAAGTTTTAAAAATTGCGAAAACGAAACAACTGATGTAAATCTTGACGATGATGAGCTTATCGTTGAAGAAACAATTCTTGAGGATATTCCCGAAGATGACGAAAAGGATGCATTTTAAACAATGGAAATTGGCAATATAAGCTTTGACAATAATATTTTTTTGGCACCGATGGCAGGCGTAACAGACCTGCCATTTCGTCGTATGTGCAAGGAATTCGGGTGCGGAGCTGTTTATTCCGAAATGGTGAGTGCAAAGGGGCTTTATTATAAGGATAAAAAAACTGCGGACCTTATGCGTCTTGATGAAAAAGAAAAACCATGTGCAATTCAAATTTTCGGCAGTGAACCGGATATAATGGCGAATGCGGCGGAATACGTTGAAAAAAGCGGTGCGGATTTTATAGATATAAATATGGGGTGTCCGACACCGAAGATTGTGAATAACGGTGACGGAAGTGCGTTGATGAAAAATCCCAAGCTTGCGGGAAAGATAATTCGCTCGGTTTGTGATGCTTCAAAAATTCCGGTGACGGTTAAAATTCGTATGGGATGGGATTCTGAAAACATAAATGCCGAAGAAATGGCTAAAACAGCGGAGGAAAACGGGGCATCTGCCGTTGCTGTTCATGGAAGAACACGGGAACAGTATTATTCGGGAAAAGCCGATTGGAATATTATAAAAAAAGTCAAGCAGGCACTAACGATTCCTGTTATAGGAAATGGCGATATCTTTTGTGCGGAGGATGCGTATGAAATGTTTTTGAAAACCGGCTGTGATGCGGTTATGGTCGGCAGAGGAGCACAGGGAAATCCGTTTATATTCAAACAAATAAATGAGCTTATGGAACACGGCCGGGTGATGAGTTTTCCGACAAACAAAGAGCGTGTTGAGTGTGCAAAAAAACTGCTTATTGAGCTTGTTGCAGAAAAAGGCGAGAACAGGGGAGTTAAAGAGGCAAGAAAGCATATTGCTTGGTTTATTAAGGGACTGCCCGGCAATGCACAGATAAAAACAACTGTTTTCAAATTGTCAAAGGAACAAGATGTGCTTGATGTGCTTGATGAATACATAGAAAGAGAGAAAGAATAATGAAAAGAATTGCAAGATTTGAAAAGGTTTCAAAAAAACAGTTTGAGGAAGCGTGGCAGGACAGCTTCGGCAAAAATGAAAATTTTTATGATGAAATAAAGTTGCCGCAGCGTGCAACAAAGGGTTCGGCAGGATACGATTTCTTTTCAACCTTGGATTTTTCGCTTGCCGCAGGAGAAAGCATAAAAATTCCTACGGGGATAAGAGCTTATATCGAGGACGGCTGGGTACTTAAAATATACCCGAGAAGCGGATTGGGATTTAAGTTTCGTTTGCAGTTAAATAATACTGTCGGAATAATTGACAGTGATTATTATAATTCGGATAATGAGGGACATATTTTTATTAAAATAACCAATGATTCCAAAGAGGGTAAGAGCGTGTCGGTCAAAAAGGGCGAAGCGTTTGCACAGGGAATTTTCCTTGAATACGGCATAACCTTTGATGATGAAGCGGACGGAATAAGAAACGGCGGCTTTGGAAGTACGACAAAAAAATAAAAAATTAAAAAAAAGTGAAAAAACTGTTGACAAATCTGAATATCTCTGTTATAATAATTTTGTTGACGGCATGGAGAGATGTCTGAGCGGTTGAAAGAGCCGGTCTTGAAAACCGGTGACGTGCGAGCGTCCGTGGGTTCGAATCCCACTCTCTCCTCCA
>CAZGZZ010000025.1:0-29092 GCA_964530315.1 uncultured Lachnospiraceae bacterium | reverse complement strand
AAAATCGACCAAAGTCGGTTAAATGGATATAACTCGAAATCAGTTTGTCGGTAATACCGGCACGTGGGTTCGAATCCCACCCCGTCCGCCATCGTCGGCACAAGTTTTGCTTGTTCCGATTTTTCTTTTTATGCGTAACCTCGTTTTGCTTATTTAATTGTCATCCATTGTGCTGACCATTTTGTTTATGTATTTGCCTGCAACACAAGCACATAAAGTATTGGAAATCAACTAAAGATTTAATTTTAATCATTTTTTATATTTTCTTCCAATGACACAAATCTATCGAAATCACTCTCGTATAAACGATCCTGAATTATTCTGTATTTTTCAAACTCACTTTCTGCAAATGCTTTTGCAATCTCATGGGTTACTTTACCGCTAAATGAGCGGAACTATTGCATTATCGTCAACACCATCCCGGATGGTATATTTATGAATCAATTTACCAAACTTTTGCATTGTATTTTTTTCTAATTTCATAAGAGGAGTTCCGGTAAATCCTATATAACAAGCATTCGGAAATACAACTCTCATTTTTTGCGGCAAGACCGCCGTAATTTGAACGATGGCTTTCATCTACAATCACAAAGTACTTCGTCAAATTTAAAAGTCTGCTTGGCTCAAACAAGGATACGATATTTCTATCCTGGGCAGTTATTTCTCTGCCTACAACTGCATGAGATAAAATTTTATCTGCAAATGCTTCGTTTTGTTCACGCCACACATTCCAGAACTTTTCACCTGTTCCGCAAGTAGCGTATTTGACAGCATTCTTATTAGTAGCCATTACAATTTGAGCAAATTTGAAAAGATGCGGTATATATTCTTTTTTCTGATTTTGTATCATTTGGCTGACAGCTTGAGCTTTGCTTATCGTTGGTGCTTTACACTCAATAACAACAAATGGAATTCCGTTTATAAACAATACAATAATTTTTTGTTATCGGGGTTTTCTAAATTGCCAAGTTAATTCCCACAGTAAATTCCACCCTCTTCCTAATGCGGAACTCACTTTGGGGATTAACCATTATTTACAAAAAAGAACAGAAATGATTACAAAAACCACTTCTATTCTTCCACATTTTAATTTCAATCATCAAAAAGCGGTGTTGAAAAATATCTTTCCGCCGTATCCGGAAGAACCGTTACGACAGTTTTACCTCGACCGAGTTTTTTTGCAAGTTTCATTGCCGCAGCAACATTTGTTCCACTTGAAATTCCGCACATAATTCCCTCCTTGGAGGCAAGTTCCTTTGATGCTTTTATCGCTTCATCATCTTTAATTATACAAATTTCATCAATTATATCACGGTTCAAAATTGCGGGAATAATTCCGTCACCTATCCCCATTTGAATATGTGTTCCTATCGAGCCACCGGACAAAATCGCTGCATTTTCTGGTTCTGCCGCCCAAATGCATATATCGGGATTTTCTTTTTTTAAGGTTTCGCCTATACCTGTTATCGTTCCTCCCGTCCCTATTCCGGAACAAAATCCGTGAATAGATCCTCCTACCTGTTCTAAAATCTCCGCACCCGTTTGTATTCTTTGTATCTCGGGATTTGCAGGATTTTCAAACTGCTGCGGAACGAAAACATTTTTATCTTCAGCCTGCATTTTAAGTGCAAGTTTTAAGCAGTTTTCTATACAAAGACCTATATTTCCGTCGTCGTGAATTAATATAACATCCGCACCGTAATGACGAACAAGCTTTCTTCTTTCCTCACTTACCGAATCTGGCATTATAATAATTGTTTTATATCCCTTGACAGCGCCTATCAATGCAAGACCTATTCCCTGGTTTCCGCTTGTCGGCTCGACTATAATACTGTCCTTATGTAATTTCCCTTGTTTTTCGGCACTCAAAATCATATTATATGCCGTTCTCGTCTTTATTGAACCGCCAACATTTAAGCCTTCAAACTTAACAAGAATTTGTGCACTATCCTCGCCAACCATATTTTTAAGCCTTATTATCGGCGTGTTTCCCATCGCTTCCAGAATATTATTATATATCACTTTTTTCACCTACCGCATTTTAGTATATCATAAGTGAACGAAAGTTTCAAGATATAATATATCAAAAAATCATTTTTATACATTAATCCATGTATATGGCTTTTTCATTGCTTTCAATCCTGCTTCTCTTATTGCAATAACATCGATTGTCTGTTTATGAGGAACTATAATCTCGCCCGTATCGAAAAATCGCACCAATTCCTTTAAAAACAAACCGAAATAGTCGGATTTTATCAAATAAATATCACTTTCATTATCTTCTTTGTCAACTGTAATTCTGAACGGCGAACCATTTGTTTGATACATTTGTGCACATCTTCCGTCTTCAAATTCGATAATCATAGCCGGATGATTTTCCTCACCTGTGAACACAACACGCTTCGCACGCTTTCCCATAATGCTCACAATCGGTTCAAGCTGATGAATAGAATACATTTCATATGTGCCTGGTCCTTCGCTGTAGAGTCTATACACAGAATTTTTGTCTATGCTTGCAAGCTCACTCGAAAATCTCAAAGCGGAGCTTGAATAACATTTTGTGTTGTATTTATCGGCAAGTGCAAAAATTCTTTCAGCTGTTTTTCTGTCGGGAGCAAATGTTTTGTCTATATAAACAAGCTTTCCCGATTTTAACGGCAATTCGCAGAGTTCTTCATGCATTTCAGGATTATCGGGGGATAGAACAATAATTCTTTCACTCTTTTCAACAAGCCCTTCGATACTTCCAACCAATTCAACATTATTCTTTTCAGCCCATTCTCTGTTTGTTATTCCGCCTATCGGACTGTCTATTTTTCCATAAGCATAACACACCTCGTATCTTCCTCCCGAAATCTCCTTTATCAATCTCGGATAATTGTTTGCGTGCCATTCATCAAGATAATAATCAATAAATCCTATTTTAATCATATCAAATATCTCCCTTTCAATTCTCGGCAATATTTTTCTTCAAAAAATCACAAGCCGTTCTTATATCTTTTTCGGGATTGTCCCCAACCTCACGCTCAATGGTTAAAAATCCTCTGTAGCCTATATCATCCAATGCCTTTAAATAATTCGGAAAATCGACACTTCCCGTTCCCAGCGGAACTTCTTCAAAATATTGAACATCCCCGAAATTCTGCGGCACGGGATGAACTGCCTTATATATGTATTCGGGATTTCCTATGTTAAGTCGATTCCCGTCTTTTGCGTGCGTATGCACAATATAATCCTTTAATGTATATACAGCCAAAACCGGATCATCGCCCGTAACCATCTTAAAATTTGCAGGGTCAAGATTTACGGCTACTCCCTTTGATTTTAAGTCGTCCAAAAATTCCTTCAATACAACCGCTTTTTCCGGTCCCGTTTCGATTGCGAAATGTGCCTCCATACTGTCCGCAAAGCGTGAAAGCTCAAAACAAGCTTCTTGCATAATTTTGTATCTTTCGTGATTTTTGTCCGACGGCACAACTCCTATGTGAGTTGTTATGATATCCGTACCCAAATCCTTTGCCAGTTCGACAATTCTTTTCGACTTTTCTATAAGTGACGGATTTAATTCCTTGTTTCCGAAACCTCTGCCCAAATCTCCGCATAATGCAGAAAATACAAGATTATTGTCCTTAACCTCATTCTTTAAGGCAATTCTGTCCTCTTTTGAAAGATTTTCGGGAGAATTTTGTCCCTCTGTCGCATACATCTGTATTCCCTTTGCACCGATTTCTGCCGCTTTTTTTATTGCCTCGCTTCTTTCAAGCTTCAGTGAGTCAAGGATCACTCCTATCGGAAAATTATACATTTTCTCTCACCTCCGCATTATCCGAGATTTATTTCTTTGTGTTCTTCCGCAGAACGGTAAATAGCATCAAGCATCTGCGCTGTGATAATATTCGTATCTATATGAGACGGAAGCTTATCTCCGCTTTTAATGCAATCAACAAATGAATTAACTTCATTTTTGAACATACTGTGAAAATCTGTTCCTTCCTTCATTTTGAAAGTTGTTTTTGTGAGCATACCCTCTTTTGTTGAATACAAAACAAAATCCTTTGTTGAATAATCAAGTCTTATTCCACCCTTTGTGCCGATAAAATCAATGTAATTTTCTTCCTCGTCTATATTCTGTGCCCAAGCACCGTTAAAAGATATAACCGGTCCGTTGGTTCTTATCAAACCCGTGATTCCCTCTTCTATATCACACACGCCGTCGGTCATAGGAGGTCCTGCCCACATATCCTTATACACATATTCCGATATCGGATTTCCAAGCTTTTTGAATTGTTCTGCCGACACTGTTTTCACTTTCGGATCATTACAGCAATACATAACAATATCAAAATAATGAACTCCCCAATCTATCAATACACCGCCGCCCGCAATCGACTTATCTGTAAAAGCTCCGCCGAGTCCCGGAATCGAACGGTAAGAACGAAAGCTCACATAAACCTGATAAATTTCTCCGAGTTCTCCATTCTCAATTAATGCTTTTATCTTATTTACGCTTGAATTAAATCTGTTCACAACACCGATATTCAATACCTTTCCGCTTTCGTGCTGTGCCTTTTGCATATCCAACGCCTCGGAATATATTCTTGCGGCAGGCTTTTCACACAACACATTTTTGCCAGCTTTCAAAGCTTCGATTGAAATTATCGAATGCATACGGTTTGGTGTACAAACAGATATTGCCTCTACCTCGCTGTCAGCCAAAACCTCTTTATAATCGGTCACTGCAATACCGCAACCGTAATCCTTTACCGCCTTTTCGGCTCTTTGCGGTATAATGTCGCAAAAATATTTTATTTCTGTATTTTCATTCTCCATATAACACGGAATATGCTGTGTATTGGCAATCATTCCGCATCCTATAACTCCTATTTTCATTTTTATAACCTCCGTAAAATTATTTATCCGAATCTGTAGTCGATTTATTTTTCGGCTTATACTTTCTGCTTTTCACAGAATGAGCCTGTTGTGCATCCGGTATATTTTTTGAACGCCTTGCAAAAAGACTGTGTCGAACCATATCCCATAATAGCCGCAATTTCAGCAAGTGAGCATTTTCTCTCGGCAACAAGACTTTGTGCATATTTCATTTTGGTTGCGGTTATATATTTTTTCAGTGAAACCCCCGTTTTTTCTTTAAAAAGCCGTGAAATATGCTCATCGCTGTAAGAAAATTTCTTTGCAATGTCATTAACCGTCAGTTTAGCGGTTATTCTGCTGTCGATATATTTTATAACGCCATAAACAGTGTTACCTATCGGATTTCCGCTTATAACCGGATTATACACCGATGTTTGCATATTCGCCTTACGCCAAATACATACCAACGCCAAATTAACCAAGCTTTCCTTTACTATATCACTGAACCTTGCATCGTCCGCATATTCATTCACAAGCATATTCAAAATCCATCTAATATCGCCGTCGTCGTGCATCAAAACATTTTTACACTGTCCGTAAAATTCAGGCAACTCTCCCACAACATCATCCTTGAAATCAAATCCGAAATGAATATATCTCAATCTGCTGCTTTCACCCGAAATAATGTTATGTTTTGTTCCCTTTGACACAATTTGAATATCTCCGACACCGCATTCGTTGCTTTCGTTTCCCTCGGTAAACACTCCCGTTCCCGAAACGACAAGAGAAATTTCGTGGCATACCTGAATATGCTCCCCGATAGCCGCTCCCTTATCAAGGCAGGTTTCTCCTATTTGTATTATCGCAACATCTCCGCAAATTTCATCATTTGCAAAAAAAGCATTGGTAAATTCAAACAGCTTATCCGAATACAAATCCGTCATAAAAATCACTCCGCATACGCATAAATTAAAATTTCCGAAATCTCAATTCTGACACTTAAATTATATCATAATCAATCCTTATTTCAATATCGTTTTCCGACCTTTGCATTGTCCAAAACAGGCATTTTGACATCATTTGACAATTATACATTCAACAGAAAATTAATGTAAACTTTGAATGACCCATTTTTTTGAAATTTTAAATTTTTTTAAAAAATCTTGACAATTTTAGTTTACATACTATTGACTTTTACCGCAATCATATGTATAATGATGTTGATGAGAATTTACAAGGAGGAAAAACAATGAAAGCTATCATTAACGGTAAAATTATTTTAAAAGACCGAATTGTCGAAAGTTGCGCACTGTTGTTCACAGATGTGATATGCGGCGTTGTTCCGATACAAAATGTTCCGTCTGAAGCTGAAATCATTGATGCAGACGGCGGTTATGTTTCGCCCGGTCTTATTGACTTACATATTCACGGTTATCTCGGCAAGGATGTCTGTGACGGCGAAGTAGAAAGCATCAGAACAATTGCACAGGGTCTTTGTGCAAACGGTGTTACCGGATTTTTGCCGACAACTATGACAGAGGATATGAAAACAATCAAAAAAGCTCTCGAAGTTTGCAGAGATTTGAAAGAAGAAAGCAAGTCCTGGAGCGGAAGTGCAATCCTCGGATGTCACGCAGAGGGTCCTTTTATAAGCGAATCAAAAAAAGGTGCACAGGATGCAAAATACATCTTAAAGCCCGACTCGAAGTTTGTTAAAGAATATTCGGATATTATCAAAATAATAACACTTGCTCCCGAAGAGGATGTGAACAATTTTGAAGAAATAAGAAAAATCCGTCAGGAAACGGATGTTGTTATTTCCATGGGACACACTTCTGCCGATTATGACACCGCAAAGGCAAGTACAGCAGCAGGTGTTGCACACGCAACTCACCTTTTCAACGCTATGACACCGTTGGCACACCGTGCACCGGGAGTTGTCACTGCCGCTCTTAATTCCGATATCAGCTGTGAGCTTATTGTAGATACATTCCATGTTTCACCCGTATTCTATGATATTTTGTGGAAATTAAAAGGAAGAAAGCTATGCTTTATAACAGACTGCTTGCCTGCCGGCGGACTTCCGGAGGGTGAATATACTCTCGGCGGTCAAAAGATCATCTACAGAGGCATTGTATGCCGACTTGAGGACGGAACGGTTGCAGGAAGCGTTCTTCACCTTAACAAAGGTGTTTGGAATGTATTTTCAAATTCGCAAATTCCTTTGTGGGAATGTGTCAACTGTGCATCACTAAATCCGGCAACCACAATAGGACTTGACAAAACAAAAGGTTCTCTTGATATTGGTAAGGATGCTGATATTATTATCACAGACAGCGAATTTAATGTATTAAAAACAATTATAGGAGGAAATACAAAATATGAAGCTTAAAGTTAATGCAAAACTTGACCCGCAATTTGAGCCTCTTGCTCTCGTATGCAGAGAAATGCGTGAAGCTACAAAGGATGATGGACAGGATATCGTTATCGGGGTTGAAAGAAACAAAGGTTACTTGACAACCTATAAGACAAGAATTTTTAAGGACGGAACGGGACACGATGACGAAAACTTCCGTTTTGTTGAAAGAATTGCAAAATCTCTTCTCTGGGTTGCAGGAGGATACAAAATCATAGTTGCCGGAAGTGATGTTGTCGGCAACAAAATCAAAGAAGCTTACACCGATGGCGGACTTCGTGATTTTGATGTTCACTTTATGGAAAGAGTATATGAACAGAAATTTGAAGTTGAGGTAAGACCGCTTGACCAAGCTCCGGTTGACAAATCCGCCGCAGCTCCTATAGGCAGACACCTTGACGGTTGCAGAATAGGCTTTGATGCCGGTGGAAGCGACAGAAAGGTAAGTGCTGTTGTTGACGGCGAAAGCGTGTATTCCGAAGAGGTCGTATGGTTTCCGAAAACAACATCCGACCCCGATTATCACTACAACGGTATTCTCGAAGCTATGAAAACTGCGGCATCACATATGCCGCGAGTAGATGCAATCGGTGTTTCAAGTGCGGGTGTTTATGTTGATAACCGTATAATGGTTGCTTCACTTTTCTTGAAAGTAAGCGATGAAGATTTTGACAAAAAGGTTAAAAATATGTATTTGGATGTTGCAAAAGAAATCGGTGAGAATATCCCGATTGAAGTTGCAAACGACGGTGATGTTACCGCATTGGCAGGTGCTATGGACTTGAATGACAATTCCGTTTTAGGCATTGCAATGGGAACTTCAGAAGCAGGCGGTTATGTTGACCCACAGGGAAATATCACAGGCTGGTTGAACGAGCTTGCCTTTGTTCCGGTTGATTATTGTCCTGATGCGATGGTCGACGAATGGTCGGGCGACTACGGATGCGGCGTTAAATATTTCTCGCAGGACGGCGTTATCAAGCTTGCTCCTTTTGCAGGCATTGAGCTTGACGAAAGTCTCTCCCCTGCCGAAAAGCTTAAGGTTGTTCAAGGTCTTATGGAAAAAGGCGACCAAAGAGCCGCAGACATATATGATACAATCGGTGCATACTTTGGCTATGCAATTGCTTACTATTCCGAATTTTATGACATTAAGCATGTTTTGATTATGGGTAGAGTTACCTCCGGTCAAGGCGGAGTTATACTTTTGGAAAGAGCACAGGAAGTTTTGGATAAGGAATTCCCTGAACTTTCAAAGAAAATCAAACTTCATATTCCTGATGAAAATTCAAGAAGAGTAGGTCAGTCCGTTGCTGCGGCAAGCTTGCCCAAATTAAACTGATTACAAAATACCACAAAATTACACCACACCCCAAGGCAAAAGCCTTGGGGTGCATTTTTATTATTAATAATCTTTACGACTGTAGGATAAAAAATCTTGTCCCATCGCCGAATTCAGTGCATTTTCTCCGACATACAATTTTCCTTCATATAAAATCGTATCACTCGTTTCGGTTTTTGACAAATTGCCGTCCGATTCTATCATCGTTTCCAAGAAAACAACATTGTTTGAACAAGCGCCTCACCGAAATTTGTTTTCACGCTGCCCTGCGGTCTTAAACAATAAAGCGAAATTTTCCTGTTTTCTCCGTCCAAGAATGACTCATAAGTCCCACAGAATATCCGATTGCTCTGTGCGGATTTATATCACGGCTCATTCTTTTTGCATTATCATCATATGTACCCATATCCTCGATAACCAATGCGGTTCTTCCTCCCACATTATAGCTTTCGACAGGCATACCGTTCACATACGCTTTAATGTCGGTTTCGTAAATTTTTCCGACTTCCTATCCGATATCATCTGTATTTTGATTTGTATAATTCGGAAATATATTAGGCTTTTGACCGATATTCAAAACTATCTCCCTGCTTTCAGGCTTCCATACAACATCAAATCCATAATCGGAAAGCTCCTCCGCAACAATCACCGTTCTTCCTCCTATATTATATGATTTAATCGGCATACCGTCAATATTTGCGATTATGTCAGTCGAATAAACCGAGTCAACAATTTCTTCTATTTTTGCAAAAGCACCGCTTGCAGTCAAAAAATCGATGTCAATAAAATTCCGGAAAACACAGCTTTTTTTGCATTGGAAAATTCAAAATCAAACATAAATCAATCACTCCTTTTTGATTTTACTCTATAATCAATTGAACTTTTATATGTCAATTATAAATCAATCATACTGTTTTATCAATAAATCAAAACAGCCCTTTTTATTTTTTAAAAAATTTTTCAATTTTTTTGAACCTTCAAAAAACTTATGACAATATATTAAATGAACGGTGAAAAACTCCGTAAAAAAAGCAAAAAAAGAAAGGTAAGTGAAAAATTATGAAAAACACTACAAAAAAAATCTATTCGGTATTATCGGCAGCTGCCATCATTCTTTCGGCTTCTACCGCAATCGCAGAGGAAAGCGATATAATGCTCATTTCTCAAGAGCACGAATCTCCCATTTATGTTGACGGTACTCTTTTGGAAAAGGGTGCAAAAACTGTAGGCGAAGTTGAATTTCTTCCTTTGAGAGCAATTTGCGAAGCACTCGGCTTTACAGTTGATTGGAACAACGATTCAAGAAAAATCGAAATCAGAAATCTTCCTATGTACATAACCTGTTCACCCGACCGTGACGGATATACATTTGCAAAAACAGCTCCCATGCTTTTAGGTTCGGCTCCCGCACTTATAGATGATATTACATATGTTCCCCAAAACTTTGTTGACGAAATCATCGGCTACAGCCTTTCAAACGACAACGGTACATATTACATCACTTCCGCACAGGAAGAAACAGACGAAATTACAGCAGTTGTTGCTGATTTGATTTACGACGAAAACGGAAAGCTCACACAAATCATTACAGGTGATAAAAACGACCCTATGAATCAATTGATTTACAATCTTTCCGATGAAGCCGCTCAAAGCGCCGCTGATTTGAAGCTTGCTGTAGGTATGTCATTCAAGGGTACAGCCGCAGCTCTTCAGACAATGAGCATTCCTCCGCAGCAGCCGCTCAATACAATCGACTCTGTATTTGAAGCAACTACAGATGACATCAAGACAATAAGCGTAGATGCTGTAGTCGTTGAATTGGTTTATGACGAAAACGAAAAACTTATCCAAATCGTTACAGGCGATAAGGAAGACCCAAAAAAACAAATTGCTTTCAACCTTTCGGATGAATTGGCTCAAAAAGCAATCGAACTCGGACTTGAAGCAGGCAAAACAATTGTCGGCGAAGCAGATTCGGCACAGACAAAGAGCCTTCCTCCACAGCAAGCACTCGTATCAATCAGCGAAGTTAAGTAATTTGATAAAATTCTCAATTTAATATTGACATCCTCATACAAGTATTGTATAATGAATATGAGATCATTCTCATATTGTATGAGGATGTTTTTTTATGCGAGGAATTTATTATGTACCAAACAAAACAAAAGCAACAGCTTATTGATTTTTTCAAAAATAACGACGGACTCTTTTCAATGAATGATATTATAGATTCCGTTTGCCCCGACGGCAAGGGAAAAAGCACGGTTTATCGAATTATTTCTCAAATGACCGAAGCAAAGCTTTTAATAAAAGTGCTTGACAGCTCGAAATCCGTTCTTTATCAATACATCGGTGAAGGAACCGACTGCTGTTCCCACTTTCATATGCAATGTTCACAGTGCGGAACACTTATTCACCTCGACTGCGACCATTTCAAAGAAACCTACCGTCATTTTATGGAGGAACACGGTTTTATTCTTGATATGAAAAAGACGGTTTTATACGGTATTTGTAAAAATTGCGCAAAAAAAGGAGCTGAAAAATGAAAAAAATATTAATACTTTTATCGGTACTTACACTTCTTTGTGCCTGCACACCGAAAGAGAACATAACAAACAATGACAAAATCAATATAACGGCAACAATTTTTCCGCAATATGATTTTTCAAGACAGATTTCACACAATTTGGCAAATGTGAATATGCTTTTGCCGGCAGGAGTGGAAACTCATACCTATGAGCCTACCCCAAAGGACATACTGAAAATCAATAATTCCGATATTTTCATTTATACAGGCGGCGAATCGGATGCCTGGATTGAAGATATTCTCTCCGGCATAGACAATCCGAATTTACGACTTGTGTGCCTTGCGGACATTTGTCCCGTCTCCGAGGATGAACATTCCCACGACCACAATGTTCACACAATCGATGAGCATTTCTGGACATCTCCAAAAAATGCTCTTTTAATCTCGGAGGAAATAAAAAATATTTTGTCCGAAATTGATTCAAAAAACGCTTTGCAATATGAAAAAAATTTTGAAGAATATAAAAAAGAGCTTGACGAGCTTGACGGAGAATTTACACAAATTGCCGAAACATCGAAAAGAAAACTCCTTGTATTCGGCGACAGATTTCCTTTCAAATATCTGACCGAGGAATACGGTTTTGAATACATTTCCGCATTTCCCGGATGTGCCGAAGAAACAGAGCCGGATATAAAAACCGTCAAGGATTTAATAGACAGAGTTAAAAACGAAAATATACCGATAGTTTTCTACACCGATTTTTCAAATCACAAAATCGCAGATACTATATCGGAGGAAACCGGTGCAAAAATATCTATGCTTCGTTCCTGCCACACACTGACAGCCGAAGAATTGAAAAATAATGTAACCTATACAGACTTAATGCGGCAAAATGCCGCCGCAATAAAGGAGGCTTTGAACTGATGCCGTTAATAAACTGCGACAATATCTCACTTTCATACGATATGACACCCGTTATAAACGACCTTTCTTTTTCCGTATCTGTCGGAGATTACTTGTGTATCGTCGGCGAAAACGGTGTCGGAAAAAGTACACTTATAAAAGGACTTTTGGGACTTATCAAGCCTGTTGCGGGAAAAATCACATATTCGAACGGTTTGAAGCAATCGGAAATAGGATATCTTCCCCAGCAAAGTGAAATTCAAAAGGATTTTCCCGCTTCAGTTTATGAAATTGTTATTTCGGGTACACTCAACAAAAGCGGAATAATTCCTTTTTATTCAAAAAAACAGCGTGAAGAAGCTGATTTAAATATAAAGCTTCTCGGTCTGCAAAAAATGAAAAATAAATGCTACAGAGATTTGTCCGGCGGTCAACAGCAAAGAGTTTTGCTTGCAAGGGCTTTGTGTGCCGCAGACAGCGTTATTCTGCTCGATGAACCGGCATCAGGACTCGACCCGTTGATAACCAACGATTTATATTCCATTATAAAGCACTTAAACAGAGTTCATAACCTTTCGGTCATAATGGTTTCGCATGACATTAACCGAGCACTCGAAAATGCAACGCACATTTTGCACCTTGAACACAAAAATTCATTTTTCGGCACTGCATCCGATTATATTAACAGTGATTTTGCGAAAAAATTCCTGACTCAAAACGGAGGAACATTGAAATGAGTTCAATTTTATCAATAATTTCATATCCATTTATGACACGAGCATTAATTGTCGGCGTTTTGGTATCGCTTTGTGCTTCACTTCTCGGTGTCAGTCTTGTTCTTCGCAGATATTCAATGATAGGAGACGGGCTTTCTCATGTCGGTTTCGGTGCTCTTGCCGTTTCCGCTGCTTTGAACACAGCCCCTCTGCCCGTAACAATTCCGATAGTTGTTATCGCCGCATTTTTCATTCTCCGACTGACCGAAAACAGCAAAGTAAAAGGAGAATCCTTGATTGCGGTCATTTCAACCGCTTCGCTTGCAATCGGCGTTATGATAATATCGCTCACATCAGGTATGAATACCGATTTAAACAACTACCTTTTTGGAAGTATTTTATCGACAAGCAACCGTGATATGATAATAAGTATAATCATTTCCGCTGTTGTTCTTGTGTTGTATCTTTTGTTTTACAACAGAATTTTTTCAATAACATTTGACGAAAGCTTTTCAAAAGCAACAGGAATAAAAACCGATATTTACAATATGCTCATTGCTGTTTTAACAGCTGTCACAATTGTTCTCGGAATGAGATTGATGGGATCTATGCTTATTTCATCGCTTATTATCTTCCCGTCACTCACATCAATGCAGATTTTTAAAACATTTAAGTCTGTCACAGTTTGCTCCGCAGTTTTGGCTGTTTTGTGTTTTGTTTTGGGATTGTTTATCTCATATTTTTATTCGGCACCGACAGGAGCAAGTATTGTTTTGGTAAATGTTGTATTTCTTTTGATTTTTTATATTGTGGCAAAAATACGAAAATAGGAGATGAGCTTTTTCATCTCCTTATTTATTCAAAAAATCACGCATTTTCTTCAATGCACCCTTTTCAAGGCGTGAAATCTGCACCTGCGAAACACCGATTACTTTAGCAATTTGACTTTGTGTTTTCTGATAATAATATCGCATTACAATTATTTTTTTCTCTCTGGAGGACAAAATCTTCATTGATTCGGCAACGCTAACCCTGTCAATTATTCTTTTTTCTTCCAAATCATTCCCTATCTTATCTCCGAGCTCGCTTTTTCCGTCATCGGTTATACGATGAATTGAATCTATCGGAGCTGTTGCCTCCATCGCCTCAATAACCTTTTCAATGCTTATCCCGCATTCCTCCGAAATTTCGGAAATTGTCGGTATTCGTTTAAGCTTTTGATTGAGTTTTTCCTTTGCGGCGTTTATTTTAAAGGAATTTGTTTTATTCTCTCTTCCAACCTTAATAATTCCGTCATCACGCAGAAATCTTTTTATCTCCCCTATTATAACAGGAACAGCATAAGTTGAAAATTGAACATCGAAATTAAAATCAAATCTTCTGACCGCCTTTATCAGTCCGATTGAACCTATTTGAATTAATTCCTCAATATCGTAACTGGAATTACAAAATCTTCTTGCTATTCCGCAAACCAATGGCATATTATTTTTTACAAGCTCGTCCTCCGCATCTTGTTTTCCCATATGTAAATCATTCAGCAATTTCAAATTATCTGTCATTTTTGATAACCTTTTTCATTTTCACGCTCGTACCGAGTCCAAGCGTACTTTTAACCTCAATTTTATCCATAAAGCTTTCCATAATTGTAAATCCGAGCCCCGAACGCTCAAGCTCCGGCTTTCCGGTATATAACGGTTCCATAGCCCTTGTAACATCTGCAATTCCACAGCCTTTGTCAGTGATTGTAAACTCAACTATATTCCCGTAAATCTTGCCGTCCATTCTGACCATTCCGATACTGTCCTCATAACCGTGTATTATCGCATTTGTAACCGCTTCCGACACCGCAGTTTTTATCTCCGACATTTCTTCACAAGTCGGGTCAAGAGGTGTCACAAACGCCGCAGCGGCAATCCTTGCAAGATTTTCATTATACGATTTATTCGCAAACTCCAGTTTCATTATATTTTCCATTATCTTCTGTCCTTTCTCATATGTAACGCAGTGCATCTTCATATTTATCGCACACTGTTATCAATTTATCTATACCCGACATATCAATTATTCTTCTCACCTGCTTTTTAACGCCGAAAATTACGGTTTTACCTCCGAGTATTTTTGTTATTTTGTATCTTCCCATAAGCATACCAATTCCTGAACTGTCCATAAAATCCACCTGTGTAAAATCAAATATCACATTCACCGCATTACTGCTTTTGATTTTTGTATCGACCGCATTTCTCACCCTGATTGACGAATGGTGATCAAGATCAGAATCTATTTTGGCGGCGACAGTTCTTTTTTCGCTGATTAATATAACTTCCATTACTTTTTCCTCCTTTGTTTAAATCAAAGCGAAATTCCGATTTGCCCTCAAAAATCCCGCTCCCCCAACGCTTGAAAATTTTATTCTCCGATTGTTCGGGTTATATAATTAATATTTATTTATAAATCAAAAAAATTCCTTTGTCGAATTACGGCAATCGTATGCCATATTCCGACAAAGGAATTAAAATTGTCGATATTTTTGTTAAAAGGAAATATATTCGTATTCATCCGAGAGCTTTTTTACAGACTCTTCAAGACTGCTCGAATAATACACCTCGTTATCATCCGTCACAAAGATAATTTGTACATTATAGCTTTCGGCTAATTTTCTTCCCTCTTCAAAGCCGAGCAAAAAACAAGAAGTTGAAAGTGCATCCCCCAAAAAACCGCTGTCCGATACAACCGTCACACCCGTGAGATTGTTTTGGGTGGGATATCCTGTTTTCGCATCAATAATATGATGATATCTCACCGAGTCAATATCTCTGAAACGAATATAATTTCCCGATGTTATCACAAATTTATCACTGACTCGCAAAGAAAGCAAAATATCGGTTTCGCTTTTCGGATTTCTCACTCCGACATTCCACAATTCGCCTTTTTCGTTTCTTCCTTTGACCCAAATATTTCCTCCAAAATTTACCAATGCGTTCTCAACATCATTTTCATCAAGGTATGCTTTTATTTTATCTGCCGCATACCCCTTTGCAACAGCTCCAAGATTGATTTTTTGCCCATCCTTTGTTATTTTTATCCGTCTATTTTCAAACTTGATCGCACTGTATCCGACACTTTCAATCTCCACTGACAGCTTGTTATCATCAGGCAAAATACCGTTTTCAAAGGTTTTGCTCCATTCTTCACAAACCGCACCGACCGTTATATCAAAATGTCCTTTCGATACATCTGTAATTTCACCGCTTTTTTTTATTATTTCATAAGTATCCTCCGATACTTCTTCCGAATGTGAATTATTAAGCCGTGAAATTTCACTGTCTTTTTTAGTGTGCGAAAATTTATTCTCCATATCATAAAGAATTTGTGCGGCATTATCGGCAAGCTTATCACCGTTTTTATCTGTAATAAGCGTAATGTCCGCATATGTATCCATAACAGCGTCGATATGCAGTGAATATTCCTTATTCCACGAAGCACATATAATATAAAATATCAAACAGGCAAATAATAAAATTATTGCTCCAAGCCTTTTTTTATTCATATTTTACTTTGTGTTAATCGATACGGTATATGTTTGCTGATCCCACGAAACATTATATCCCAATGCCTCATTAATCGCTCTCAAAGGAACATATGTACTGTCTCCAACAATTACCGCAGGCTTTTTGAATGATACCTTGATACCGTTCAAAAAAGCATAGTCACATCCTATCTGCAAAACAAGAGATTTTTGTTCTTCTCCCGTGCCGTAGAGCGCAATTACCGTTTGAGTATCCTTGTCCCATGAAATATCCGCATCTGCAGATTCAAAAATCGCTCTCATCGGCATCATTGTAACATCAATATCAATGTATGGCTCGGGATTAATATTAAACTTTTCACCATCTTTCATAACAGTCACGCCTTTTTGTGCAAATGCTGCCGTGGATGATACAGCAACAGTCAAGCTCATCAATACAGAAATTATTTTTTTCATATGAAACCCTCCGTAAATTTATTCATTTCATCTATACAATAACATATTTTTAAATGAAAATCAAGTATATTTTTTAATAAGTGCTTCGGCACATCTTATGCCGTCAAGTGCCGCAGACATTATTCCTCCGGCATAACCTGCACCCTCACCACAGGGATAAACCCCCGAAATGTCAGCCTCAAAGCTTTCGGCATCTCTTTTTATCCTTACCGGCGACGAGCTTCTCGTTTCGGGAACCGTTATTAATGCATCGGGATTTGCAAAACCTTTAAGCTTTTTATCCATCAAAAGAATTGCTTCCCTCATAGCCTCGGTAACAAAGTCGGGCAGAACATTTTTGATTTCCGAGAATTTTGTTCCCGGAAGGTATGTCGGCAAAACAGAACCGAATTCATTCGACGGTTCATCTTTCAAAAAATCACCCACCCTTTGAATCGGAGCATAATAATTTTCTCCACCCAAGGAAAACGCCTTTCTTTCTATTTCTTTTTGAAGATATACGCCACCAAGCACATCATCACCATCTATGTCCTCCGGATTTACGGTGACAAGCAGGGCACTGTTTGCATTAACTCCGTCACGCTTATAATAACTCATACCGTTGGTGACAACGCCGCTCTCCTCCGATGCTGACCCAACAACAACACCGCCGGGACACATACAAAATGTATAAACGCCCCTTCCGCCTGTTGTTCTTACCGACAGCTTATAATCTGCGGCAGGAAGCTTTTTATACGCTTCACCGTATTGAGAAAAACCTATATCCGATTGAAGATGTTCTATTCTTCCACCTATCGAAAAAGCCTTTCTCTCCATCGAAAAGCCCCGTTCTTTTATCATTTCAAGAGTGTCTCTCGCACTGTGTCCTACTGCCAAAATTAAGTTTTCACATTTTACAATCTCTTTTTTTGTGCCGTCAAAAATCTCAATACCCGTTAATTTTTCGTCCTCTGTAAAAACATCGATCAACTGTGTGTTAAATCTAACCTCACCGCCGAGCTTTATAATCTCCCTGCGAATATTTTTGACCGTCACACACAGTTTATCTGTTCCGATATGCGGCTTCGCCAAATACAGAATTTCCTCCGGTGCACCGAATTTCACAAGTTCCTGTTTTATAAACTCCATTCTTGCATCATTAACTCCGGTTGTAAGCTTTCCGTCAGAAAATGTTCCTGCTCCTCCCTCACCGAATTGGACATTGGTTTTGGGATTCAAAACGCCCTCATTCCAGAACTTTTTAACCGCTTCGATTCTTTTATCAACACATTCTCCCCGTTCGATTATGAGCGGTTTTTGATGTGAATATGCAAGATAAAGTCCGGCAAAAAGTCCGGCAGGACCACATCCGACAATAATCGGGCGTGTTTCGGCATTTACTTTTGGAATTTTAAGTTCATATTTTTCATATTTTTCGACATTTTTGTTTTTTAAATATTTTTTCTCGTTTGCAACCTCCGCACAAACAGTCAAAACATAATGTACATCATTCTTTTTTCTCGCATCAACCGATTTTTTTATAATTTTATAAGATAGAATTGAATCCGCCTCTGCATTAATCTTCTTTGCTATATGACTGAGGCAAAGCTCTTCTCCGACTTCAATTCTTATGTTAGAAATCTTAATCATCAAAAGTCCCTCCGACAGCACTGATTCCTGCAATGTATCCGCTTGACCACGCCCATTGAAGATTATAACCTCCGCAGTCACCGTCAATATCCAATAATTCGCCTGTTATATAAAGTCCTTTGCAGAGTTTTGACTCCATTGTTTTGGGATTTATATCATTTGTTAAAATTCCGCCTGCCGTAACCTGTGCATTGTTCCAGGACATTGTTCCGCAAACCCTGATTGAAAAGACTTTCAATGCATCGCAAAGGCGTTTTACTTCCTCATCGCTTATCGTGTCAGCAGTCCTTGCATAAGGAAGAACATTTGCATATTTCATAACTGCCATACCAACCTTTTTATTAACCATTCCGACAAAATAAGTTTCAAGATTTCTTGAGGTTGTTCTTCTTTTCTTCAAAAGTTCAAAAAGCTCTTTTCTCTCAATTTCCGGAAGTAAATCAAGTGTTACAACAGAATCGGGATTTTTTGCACAGAACCCCGAAACATTGAAAACTGCAGGACCCGAAAGTCCGTAATCAGTAAAAAGAACTTCTCCGAACGAATGTGTTTCTTTCTTCCCCGACTTGACTGAAACAGCTGCATCGAGCTTAATGCCTTTTAGAGATTTCACTATTGCCGTTTCTGTTTTAATCTGCACAAGCGACGGGTAAAGCTTTGTTGTTTTGTGTCCGAAATTTTCGCACAGCTTATATCCGCTTCCGTTTGATCCGAGGAACGGGCTTGCCTTTCCGCCCGTTGATATAATAACCTTATCGGCAAATGCACTTTCATTCTTATAAGATTTTATAACAAATCCGCCATCTTTTTTTCTTATACTCTCAACCTCAAAATTGCTGACAACTCTTACTCCCGATTCTTCGATTTCATAACGGAGAACATCCAAAACCGCCGATGCCTGCAAGCTGTACGGATAAGCTTTTCCGTTTTTTTCTATTTTTGTCAGCATTCCGAGTTCTTCAAAAAAACCTTTTGTTTCCGAAATCCAAAATTCACCGATTGCGTCACATATAAAGTCGGGATTGTTTCCGTGATAATTTTCAACATCGGCATTAATGTTTGTATAATTGCATCTCCCGTTTCCCGTAGAGAGAATTTTTTTTCCTATCCTGTCAAGGCGTTCGTATATTGTAACCTCCGCACCTGACCTTGCGGCGGCAATTGAAGCAACAATTCCCGATGCACCTCCGCCGACAACAGCAATTTTCACAACCTCACCCCTGTTCCGCAGTTTTTTCCTGCGATTTTATTTTTGCATTTTCTCTGTTTTTCAGATAATCGGATACTAACATTTTTAACACAACCAGTACAGGAACCGATATCAGCATACCGATAACTCCAAAAAGATTTCCGAATACCGCAACCGAGAAAATAACCCAAAGAGGACGAATTTCCAACACATTGTTGAGGATTTTCGGTCCTATATAATTACCGTCAATCTGTTCGAGAATCAAAAGCACAACGGCAACAGAAATACCTTTTCCGACTCCGCCCGTAACAAGAGTTATCAACACAACACAGACGGTTGATATAATCGAGCCGAAATAAGGAATAAGATTTAAAAATCCAATAAAAATACCAAGCAAAATTGCATATTTAACATTCAATATCAAAAGCATAACCGTTGCAATTGCCCCGACAATCACCGTTTCTATAATCTTGCAATAAATATATTTTGAGAATATATCGTTTATTTTTCTGAAATAATCAAAAAGTCTGTCTGTCTTTTCATTTGATGTCATAACAGATATTACATATTTTAACGCTTTTTTTATTCTGTCCGAATCAAGAAGCATATAAACAGAGGCGATAATAGATATAAAAGTATTCATAACACCCGATGTGAAATTAATTACACCCTGTGCATATTTTGAAAATTCCGTCACATCTATTTTTTTCACATATCCCAAAACAGCATTTGTCACAGAATCAAGGGACACAATGTTGTATTCAAATCTGTCGAGCCAACCGTTTACAAAGTTCATTGCCCCGTCCAAATAAACCGAGAAATTTTTATAAAGGTCAAGGCAGTTCTCATAAATTTTCGGAAAAATCGTTCTGACCGTCACAGTTAGAACAATAAGTGCTAAAATATACACAATCAAAATGCTGAAACCCTTGCTTTTTTTTGAAATAAACTCCGATCCGGTTTTTTCCAAAAGCTTTTTGACACTTTTGCAGGGCATATTCAAAATATATGCTATCAAAAAGGCTGTTATAAACGGCTTTATCGATGTATATATCATTTTGAAAAATTCACCGACAGCCGCCAAATTGTCTATTGATTTATAAATTATCAGCAATATGAGTGCAAGCAAAAACATTATCACATTTCCGTTCATTTTTTTTAATTTGTTCATTTATAAAGCTCCGTTTCCAAAAAGCGGTGTAAAAAACATAGTTTTTTACACCGCTTTTATCAGCATTTTTTATTGCGGATTTCCCTCACGATTTCATTCGATTACTATCAATGTTGCCGTGTAAGCTCCGTTTTGCAAAATTCCTCTTACCGAAACAGTTTGTCCTGCTTCAAGATTTTTCATTGCTTTTGTTTCTCCGCCCGATGTAACAATTGTTGTTGTCAAATCCTTACAGAAGATTGTTTCTCCATTGACCTTTATAAAGCCCTTTGATGCATTTACAACTTCAATAACACCGTTTACGGCATTACCCGTGCTTGATACTGATACTGTTTCAATTGAAAGAATTGCATCGCTTTCGGTCGAAATCTTTATTGAATCTCCGATTCTCAAATCATACAATGATGCCGACTCTCCGTTGACTTTGATTTTTGCATCGGAATTAACGCTGAATGACAATACTTCTCCACCTGTTTTGATTTTCAAAATAGGTTCTGAAGATATCGACACTTCCGCAACCGTTCCCTGATATGTCTTTGTGTTTGAATATGCAACAATCTTTGATACCGCACCGTATGCCAATGTTATATCTATTCTGTCACCCTTATATATCTTCGACAAATCCTGAATATCATCATTTTTATATACAGCCACATCATCTCCGAGCAAGAATACCATACCGTCATATTCCTCATCATCGTGAGAAATTGTCAAATACAAATCATCGGAAATTTTAATATCCGCAACAGTAGCACCCTTTATAAAGCTGTTTGTTTTAAGCTGTGTCATCTTTATTACACAATCATTTGTAAGCTCTATTTCAACATAGCTTCCTGCGGAAATATTTCTGAATGTTACTGTTGAGCCGTCGGCATTTATAACAGATGCACCGCCGGCAACCGCATATTCAACTGTGCTTGATAAATTGGCTGGCTTGAAGGTTATTGTTGTAACACCGTCTGCTGTTGTTGAACCCTGGTATATACCCTTAATTGTTTCATCAACAACTCTGTCATACATATCAACATATACCAATGCATTGTTGATATAAGAAAGCATAGCTCTCGAGCTGTTTACAAATTCTGTATCAGAAATGATTTCGCCGTCCTTGAAGAATTTTGTTGTGTCCTTATATCCGATTTTTATTTCTTCGTTTTCTTCATCAAGAATGGTTATATTATTGACATCCGCATCGATTTCGGGAACAAGTACCGTTTCGATGTAAAGATTCATCTTATCAACCGTACGATAAAGCATTGCGGCAATCTGGCTTCTCAAAACGCTTCCGTTCGGGTCAAATTTTCCGTTATCCATACCGTTCATTATTCCGTTTTCGCTCACATAATATACATACTGCGAATACTCAGAATTAATGTCTGATGCATCGGTATAATCCATATCAACAAGAAGCTCTGCTTTTGCTGTTTCTTCCGCACACATAGCCTTTGTTATAATTGCCGCAGCCTCTTGTCTTGTCATAGGCATAGATGCTTTGCCGCTATAGAGGTATGTTTTTACCTCATCGGCTGTTAATGCCTTTCTGTAAAGCATATAAGCAACCTCTTCTTCTCCGAAGTTGAGCTTTGCTTTTTTTATCACATCGGAATACATATCCAATGCCTTTTCAACAATTTCGGAATTTGCTTGAAGTTTTGAACCCATAGCTCTTGCAAAAAGAACTATCGTTTCAAGCTTTGTCACCATATTGTCGGGTCTGTATGTATTATCATCATAGCCTGCAATATAATTATTTCTTGCCATTTCCTCAATATAAGGCTTTGCCCATGCATATTTTGCATCGGAAATATCCTTAAACACAGGCGTATCTCCTGCCGCAAATGCAGGCAATGACGCACAGGTCAAGGAAGCAGCCAATAACAATCCCAATAATTTTTTCATAAAATTCATTCCCTTCATTTATATTAAGTTAATTCAGTTACATAATAACACTATAAATATAACACACGAAAGAGAATTTTTCAATAGAAATATACAATTTGTATAATTTTTGTAATAATAACGCAATTTTTACACAACATATTGTGGTTTGTAACTAACAAATACACTATTTTCTGCACCTGAAAACCTTTGCTTCTCCGGCAGGCATATGAACATAATAAATTCCGTCTTCGGAATTGTAATATTCTTCAAAATAACCGTTTTCAAGCTCTATTTCTCGAATGTTAAAGCGTGCCAAATCAAGTCTTAAGCACTCATTGTTATCGGAAAAATTCGTGCATACGATATGCATATCATCACCGAATATTCTTATAAAACCGTATCCTCTGCCGACTTTATAAACCGTTTCAAATTCACCCTTGACAAATGCGGGAAAGCTCTTTCTCAATGCAATTGCCATACTATACCAAACCTTAAGGTCGATGTTTTTGTTGTCCCAATCAAAACATTTTCTGCAAAACGGGTCCGCATAGCCCTGCATACCGATTTCGTCACCGTAGTATATACACGGTACACCCGGCATCAGCATCTGCAAAATAACTATCTGCTTCACTTTTTTCACAGTTTTTTCATATTCTTCGCTTGATAACGAAAACTCCGCCATAAAATCCTTTGAACAACTGTTTTTATCGGGTGCTGTACTGACAGCCGTTAAAACTCTTTCAACATCGTGACTTGACACAAGGTTTAAAAGCGAATAATATGCAGGCTTCGGATAATTTTCCTTAAGACTCATTATTCTTCTGTCAAATTCTTCGGCATCGATATTATTTTTTGCAAAATCTATAAGTGCCGAACGCAAAGGATAGTTCATCACCGAATCAAGCTCTTCACCGAGAAAATATTCTCTGGTTTCCCCGTAACTGCACTTGTTGGAGGCATCCTCCCACACCTCTCCGATTATTACGGCATCCTCATCGGCTTTTTTTACTGCTTTTCTCAATTCTTTGACAAAAAATCCCGGAAGCTCGTCAACCACATCAAGTCGCCAGCCCTTACTTCCTTTTTTTATCCAATGCTTCACAACGGAATCTTCGTTTCGCAATATATAATCCCTGTATTCTTCGGAATTTTCGTTGACACCCGGAAGAGTTTTCATTCCCCACCACGAATCATAATCGTCAGGCCAATTTTTGAAATTGTACCAGCTGAAATATTTCGATTCCTGCGACTGATATGCACCGACGCCGTCATATTCTCCGTCCTTGTTGAAATAAAGACTGTTACTTCCCGTATGATTGAAAACACCATCAAGTATTATTTTAATTCCATACTCATCAGCCTTTTTGCAAAGAGAGCAAAAATCCTCCTCCGTTCCGAAAGACGGGTCAATTTCCATATAATTTCCTGTATCATACTTATGATTGGAATATGCCTTGAACACAGGATTTAAGTAAATCGCATTAATTCCCAATTCCGCAAGATACTCCAAATTATCCTCTATACCCTTTAAATTCCCCCCGAAAAAGTCATTTGCAAGATATTTTCCGCCGAACTGTTCCGCCTTATAAAAAGGAACTTCGCCCCAATTTCGTCTTATTATATCCTGTCTGTCACCCGAAAATTTCCCGTTTTTGTTGCCGTTTGCAAATCTGTCGGGAAATATTTGATACACAACACTGTTGCAAAACCATTCGGGGGTTTTGTAGTCCTTTGAATAAACGGTTATCTGATAAAGACTGTCAGGTTCGTTTTCATAGATTTTTCCGAGCCCTCCAAGTCTTTCGGGATTGTTTGCGTAATACACTCGTCCCATAGAATTTACTATTTCAAAATAATACCAGAGATTTCCCACTCTGTCGGGCATAACCAATTCTGCTTCATAAATACAGAATCCGCCGATTTCAAAAACATAAAACATATTTTGGAAATATGTTTCATCCTTAAAGCGATAATGCACTCTCACGGAGTTCGGAATACCGCCCTCAAAAATTCCGATACGGAGCTTCACCCTTGTCCCGGTTGTCACCGCACCGAACGGGCTTCTGTAAATTTTCATTCTCGAATTATGCTCTATCTTCATCTTACACACTCCAACTATGGCAAATCCCCTGCAACTGCGGGGGATTTGCTGTCATTTTTTACTTTATCGGCTTTAGATGCCATATTTTCTCATTATATTCATTTATTGTTCTGTCACTTGAGAAATATCCGGAAGAAGCCGTGTTCATAACTGCTTTCTCAACCCATTTATCCCTATCCTGATAAAGTTTTGAAAGCTTTTCCTGCATATTGCAATATTCCTCAAAGTCACGCAAAACCATATAAACATCGGGATTTCCGTAATCTCCGAAAAGCAAAGTTTGATACAAATCCTTGAACATCTGTGAATTTCCGTTTGAAAATTCTCCGTTTACAAGTTGGTCTATAACTCTTCTCAACTTTTCATTTGTTGCATAAATATCCTTTACCTCATCGGAATTGTTATATTTCAGTCTTGCTTCAACTTCATCCGCTTTCAAACCGAAGATGAATATATTGTCCTCTCCCGCCTGTTCAAGCATTTCTACATTCGCACCGTCAAGTGTACCGATTGTCAATGCACCGTTTAGCATAAACTTCATATTGCCCGTTCCGGATGCTTCCTTTCCGGCAGTCGAAATCTGTTCGGAAATATCAGCCGCAACAATAAGCTTTTCGGCAATTGAAACACCGTAATTTTCCAAAAATACAACCTTGATTTTGCCCTTTATGCGTTCATCATTATTAATCTTATCCGCAACACTGTTGATAAGTTTGATTATAAGCTTTGCTCTTGCATATCCCGGAGCGGCTTTTGCTCCGAAAATATATGTCTTGGGATAATAATCCATATTCGGATTTTCCACAAGCTCATTATACTCTGCCATAATGTGTAAAACATTCATCAACTGACGCTTATATTCATGCAAACGCTTTGACTGAACATCGAAAATAGAATTAACATCAACATCTATTCCGTTATGCTCCTTGATATATTCGGCAAGCTTCTTTTTGTTGTTTTGTTTTATTTTTCTGAATTGTTCGCAGAATTCCTTATCCTTTGCATACTTTTTAAGCTGTGCAAGCTCATCATAATTTTTGAGCCATGTTTTTCCTATCTTCGAGGTAATCAGCTCTGCAAGCTCGGGATTACAATTTGCAATCCAGCGTCTGAAAGTTATACCGTTTGTGATTGCATAGAAGCTATCCTTGTTTAGTCTGTAGTAATCGGCAAAAATATCCGATGTGAGAATTTTTGTATGCAATCCGGAAACACCGTTCACCGCAAAACAGCTTGCAAGACACATATTTGCCATATAAACCTGATTATCCGCAATTATTGCCATATACTTATGTTTTGCAGGGTCATTCGGATAAACAACCTCAAGATATTCCATCAAGCGTCTGTTTATTTCTTCAACAATCATTGAAATTCTCGGCAATACTCTCTTGAACATATCAAGCGGCCATTTTTCCAAGGCTTCACTCATAACTGTGTGGTTTGTATATGCAAAAACCTTTCTTGTGATTTCCCAAGCTTCGTCCCATCCGAGACCCTTATCGTCAAGCAAAATTCTCATCAATTCTGGAATTGCAAGAGTCGGGTGTGTATCATTTATATGAATTGCCGCTTTTTCGGGAAGCAATTTCCAATTGTAGCCGTATCTTGTTTCAAATTCTCTCAAAATCCATTGAATTGTTGCTGAAACAAGGAAATACTGCTGTTTTAAACGCAACTCTTTTCCCTCATTGTGATTATCCTCCGGGTAAAGAACCTTTGATATAACCTCCGCAAGCTGTTTTTCTTCAACCGCACGGACATAATTTCCGCTGTTAAATTCTTTCATATTCATATGATCGGGAGATTTTGCCGACCACAATCTCAATTTATTGACAATTTTTGAATCATAACCCACCAAAGGAACATCATACGGCATAGCAAGAATTGTATGCTCATTTTCGTATCTGCAATAAAATCTTCCCTCATACCAGTCCGTGTAAACCTGACCGCCGAACTTAACCTCAACGGTTTCCTCCGGTCTCGGGATTTCCCATGCATTTCCGTCCTCCAACCAAGGATCGGGCAATTCAATCTGATATCCGTCAACGATTTTTTGTTTGAAAAGACCGTATTCATATCTTATTGTACAACCGTATGCCGGCAAATCAAGTGTTGTCAGTGAATCGATAAAGCAAGCCGCAAGTCTTCCCAAGCCACCGTTTCCGAGTCCTGCATCGTTTTCAAGCTCCGCAACCTCGTTGATGTCATAACCCAAGGCTTTCAATGCCTTGACATATGTTTTTGTCTGCATAAGATTTAAAACATTCGTTGTTAAAAGTCTTCCCATCAAAAATTCAAACGAGAGATAATAAAGCTTCTTTGAACCCTCTTCTTTAACCTGCTTGTGGGATTTTGCCCATTTTGACATTATCTGGTCACGGGCGGTCAATGCACAGGCTGTATAAATCATTTTAGGTGTCGCATCATCCATTGTCTTTCCGAAATGTCTTGATACCTTTCCGATTATTTCATTTTTTAACGATTCTTCCTTTGCGGTCAGTTTTACTGTTTTTTCCATATTTTACGAACCTTTCTACCCATAAATGCTTTTTATTTGGTTTTCTTTGTTTTTTTCACCGTAGTTTCGGTTTTTTCCGATTTTTTCACAGTTTTCTTTGTTTCTTCAGGTGTCTTTTCCTCCAAAGTTTTTTCCTTTGCTTTTGTTTCTTTCTTTTCCTCACGCTTTTGTGTTTTCTTTTCCGCTTTCGGTACGGATTTTTTAACGCTCGATTTCTTTTCGGTCACTGGCGGCGCAACCTGCGAAATCTCGCTGTACATCGCAATATATTTGTCAGCAGAAACATCCCATGAAAAATCCGTATTCATAGCATTTTTCATCAAACCGTTCCAAAGTGTTTTGTTTGTATAATAAATCTCCATTGCATATTTCAATATATGGATCATATCGTCCGAATTGTAATTTGCAAACGAGAATCCCGTGCCCTCACCCGTAAATTCGTTGCATGGTATAACAGTGTCCTTCAACCCTCCTGTTTCACGAACGATAGGCAATGTTGCATATCTCATACTGATGATCTGTGACAAACCGCAAGGCTCAAAAGCGGACGGCATCAAAAACGCATCGCACGACGCATAAATTTTATGCGACATTTCGTTTGAGAATTGAATATTTACCGAAACCTTATCGGGATACTGCCAAGCATAATGTCTGAACAGGTTTTCGTATTTTTCATCACCCGTTCCCAAAATAACAATCTGCATTCCGCCCTTGCACATTTCGTCAAGTGCCGATGCTACAAGGTCAAAACCTTTTTGGTCTGTAAGTCTTGAAACTATGCCCACCATAAACACATTCTCATCAACCGGAAGATTTAACATTTCCTGGAGCTTTGTTTTATTTATTTTTTTCTTTTTGAATACATTAACCTTATTATAGTTTTCAAAAATCATTTCATCCTTTGCCGGATTCCATTCATCATAAGAAATTCCGTTCACAATGCCCACCAAATCATTGGCTCTCGCACTGATAAGTCCCTGTAAGCCTTCGCCGTAGGCATCGGTTTTAATTTCCTCTGCATAGCTTTCCGATACGGTCGAAATCTTTGTCGCGTAAGCAAGTCCGCCCTTTAGTAGGTTTGCATCATCATAATATTCAAGCTTGTCGCTTGTAAAATAATAATCGCTTATACCCATAAAATCATGAACCTTGTTGATGTCCCATCTTCCCTGATATTTAAGATTATGAATCGACATCACGGTTTTTATACCGCAATAGAACGGATTATCCAAAAAAGTGTCCAAAAATACCGGAATTGCGGCAGTTTGCCAATCGTTACAGTTTATTACATCGGGTCTGAAGCCTATGGTCGGCAAAAGCGACAAGACAGCCTTTGAAAAGAAGATGAATTTTTCACAGTCAAGATGAATGTAGTCATACGGTTTATCGCCGTTAAAGTAAAATTCATTATCCACGAAATAAAATGTACATCCGTCATGCACAAGCTTTAATACTCCGCAATACTGTTTTCTCCAACCCATATCGATATATATATGGTCAATGTATTCGAGCTTTTCCTTATACTTTTGATCCATACATCTGTAAAGAGGTAATATTACTCTTGCATCAACGCCCTTTTTATTCAGTGCAATCGGAAGAGAACCTGCAACATCACCGAGTCCGCCAGTCTTTGCAAAAGGCGCTGCCTCCGAGCTTACATAAAGTATATTCATTTAGCATCTATCCTTTCATATAAAAAAATGATTTGCAATAGCTTTTAGTGTAACAATACTTTACTATATTTTATATCATACAGCCCGATTTGTCAAATTTAGAACAGTTATTTTTTTTCATAGTGTTTAGATTAACTATTATCGGGCATATTTTTTTTAATTCTTTATATAT
>CAZGZZ010000024.1:0-29215 GCA_964530315.1 uncultured Lachnospiraceae bacterium | reverse complement strand
ATATCAAATTATCCTAATAGTTTATTTTCAACTTGACAAACAATATTCCGTAATATATAATGAACTTATGAAATCTGATAATCGTCAGATTTCACAACTCATATATAAGGAGGTAACAAACATGAAAAAAATTTTATCCGCAGTATTATCACTCGCTATTATTACATCAAATGCAACTATGATTTTTGCCGACGATATCAAAGATGCAGTGTCCGAAACAAGTAACGAATCGAGTTTATGGGCGAAAAACGGTATTCTTGCCGCAAAAGATATAGGTCTTGTGAAAGATAATGAAATCTTTATATACAAAGACCCGATAAATCGTGAGAATTTCTGCGAGCTGATATATAATTATTATACCCTCTTACCCAAAGATTCAGCCTTTCCTAATACTGAAATAAAGTTTTATGAAAATTCAGAATTTACCGATACAGACAATCCACACATCGAAGAGCTTCGTAAGCTGGGTATTGTTGACGGCAAATCAAAAACAGAATTTGTACCCAATGATTATTTGGTTCGTGAAGAAGCCGCAACCATCATCTTTCGATTGATAAACAAACTTCACCCAAATTGGACTTCAAGCGAAGCATTCACAGATTATAATGACAGCGAAAAGATTTCCGATTGGGCATTCAATGCCGTTTTAAACCTTACAGAAATGAAGATTATGTCAGGCGTCGAAAACAATAATTTTTCGCCCGATGGATTATATACAGCCGAGCAGGCAGTAATTACTCTTGTTAGAACATATTACATTTTCAACGACAGTGAATTTCTGAATGCGGAAAATATGACATATCCCGATATTGAAAATCTTCAAAAATCTGTCGATAACGGTCATCAGCCGTGGAGACTTGACTGCAAGCAGGTTATCAACGCTTTTCTTTTAAAAAAAGGCGAGGATGTTGAAAAAACCGAAGTTTTATTGCTTGAGGGCACAAATGATAAAATAACTGCCGAGTGTAAAACAGATAATACAATTATTCATCTTGAACTTTTTAAGCCTATCGATAAAAGCGAAAAAGGTGTGTGGATTATTAAATCCTTTGCAAAAGATGATATTATCGGTAGAGCTGATCATATGACACAAATAATTGTAAATGATATCGATTTCTAAAAACTAAAACCGCATTTCACCTAAAAAGTGATATGCGGTTTTGTCTTATCAAATATTCATAATTAGCAGTCCCGCAAAAGCAATAGCAATTCCGACAACACATTTGACGGTTAGCTTTTCTTTGAAAAATGCGGATGCCATAAAGGCAGAAATGATTAACGCAAGCCCCTGATTTAGAGGATAAAGCTGTGCACTGTCAAGATAAACCGCCGATTTTGTCTTAAAATAAGAATGAACAAACAAGGCGATTGACATTATTAAAACATATACATACTGAACTTTTGAATTTTTATCAAAACATACCTTTTCCTTTTTGGTAAGGATAAAATATGCAATTATAAGTGTTAATGCCGCAAAAATATATGTATATAAATTAAATATAGATACAGGCATTTCGGGATAAACCTTTACATACATTTTCTGTGAAAAATCAGCCATTCCGTTAGCTACTCCGCACAGGAACAGTATTAAAATTCCTCTTGCCGTAAGCTTTATTTTAACCGAATTATTATATGAACACATAATAATCACGGCACAAATAAGCACAAGAAATCCAATCCATTGACGCATACGAACAGCTTCATCAAAAAATATGCTTCCCGAAATCATAGGCACCAAAGAACCAAGCATAAGGAAAATATCGAGCATCATATATGCACTGTTTTTTACCGATATAAGCCAGCTCACAACAAAAAGTGATGTACTTATTCCCGAAAGTGCCGTTATCATAATAACTTTGGGGTCAAGCGTTAAATGGGTGACATCGTTATATAAAATTGTCATCAATGTGCCGAACAATACGCATAAAATCATACGAATTACATTTAATAATACAGCACCTTGTATATTTTCGGTCAAAGAACCCGTTCTTTTTCCGCAGTACCCCTTTACAGCTCCGGCAATAAGTGCAATACTTAAAAATAAATATCCCATATTCTCACCTTAACCGATTATCAATGTTGAAATGCTTTCAGGTGTCAATTCAGCATAATGCCATTTTCCGTCCGATAAGAACTGTACTTGTCTTTTGCCCTCATTCGGGTTTATCAAAACAACCACATTTTTTTGTCCGTCATTTTTTATCATAAAGCCTTCAATATCATTGTTTGCTTTCGGATACATAAACATATTCCAAGCAAATTCTCTTGACACCGAAACGGGATAAATTTTTGAATTGGCATTGATATATTTTGCAATACGCTCAAATGCTCTGAACTGTCCACTGAAAGATAGCTCTTTAGTATCACAATTTCTTGTCACAAGACCTCCGCACAAAAACGGTCCGACATTAGGTCCTCCCATTTCATTAAGCATAAGATTCCAACCGGTAAAGGATGAATAACCGCACTTTATTGCTTTTGTAATCATAATTCCCCATTTGCACCAATCGGTTCCGTAGTTATCGTGTAATCTCGGACCGGCTTCGGTAAAATGAAGCTTAAGGTTCGGGAATTTTTCCCTTACTTTTATTGTTTCCTCTATTGTGCCTTCGTAATAGTGAAATGCTATTCCGTCGCAGGCATCTTCAAGATTTTCGTAATTTTCCAACGACCACAAAACTCTGTCCGCACCGGAGAAATTATGATCATACATCCAGATTTTAACATCAAGATTATTTTCTTTGAACTTCTTTTTCAAAATCTTAATAAAGTTCGCTTCTGTTTCCGGATGCCAATTACAAGCAGGCATTGTTCCAGATTCTGTTGTTTCAGGCTCATTTTGCGGTGTTATTGCCGAAATTTTTATACCGTTTTCGGCATATGCCTTTATGAACTTTATTATGTACTCGGCATAACAATCGATAAATTCGTTTCTCATATATCCGCCGCCGATATTTTCGCCTGTTTTCATCCAACCGGGAGGACTCCATGGTGATGCAAATATATATAAATCAGGTCTGACTTTTAATATTTCTTTTATCATCGGAATGATATATCTTTCATCATGTTCGATTGAAAAATGCTTTAATTCCGTATCAAACGGAACATCATCATAGGAATAAAGCTCTGCTGAATAATCACTTGAAGCTATGGTTAATCTTCCGACAGATAAATTCATTCCGTCTTTAGAATAGATTTTTTTCAAAAGTTCTGTTCTCTCTTTATCCTCCATAAGGCTCAAATTGTAACAGGAAGAACCTGTAATTGCAACTCCGAAACCTTGGAAATCTGTCAGCGCATCATCCGAAAAATTCAAAACGGTTGCTCTGGAAAGATTCACTGAATTAAATAACTCAACTTCGGTATTACAGTGATTTTTATCTGTAATTATTTGTATTCCACTCATTTTATAATCTCCTATCATTCATTATTCAATGGCATTATACCTGTTTTAAATTCAAATTGCAAGCCTTTTTTGAAAATGCACAAAAATTGCAATATATTATGATAAAAAATGCAAACAAAAAAGACTCTGTAATCTTTTACAAAGTCTTTTTCTGCTTTTTAAACATTAAAAACAATCATTTGATGGCAATCAACTGTAATGTTTTCAACCTTTACATATCCATTTTCGTATTTATACGGAATTTCCGTCTTTTGCGGTGCAAGGTAAACTCCCTTTACAGTTTTTTGTAGCTTCAATTTAAGAGTTATATCGCTGACAGGATAAATATCTTCTATTATCTCTGTATTTTTACCTCTTTTTGTCGGAACGGCGTATAATAAATGTGCAACATACCTGTTTTCCTGTTCAAACAAAGTAGCAACACCCATACTTGCAAGATTTGTCACAAGGATTTTTTCGTTTCCAAGCAATAAATCAAGTGCTTTTATAACTGTATTTTTCGCAATAAGCTCACCGTTTTCTGCATAATCGGTAAAAATTTTCCAAGCAATATAAATTCCGTCCTTACCCATAACCACACCCGGATTTTTACAAATACCGCTTGACGGGCTGTGCTTATGTGAACAAAAATGTTCCGCTGTTCTGTTAAAATACGGTTCGGCAACATTTGCAATTGTTTTTCCGTCCGTAAGCTTTATTTTGTTGTATGGCGAATACATTATATAATCGGTTTCGTTTGCATCTTCAGACATACGAATATAACTTGGCTGATATTCTCCCTCACCATCATATTGAGCACCGAAATCAAATACAAATTTGTTATTTTCAATACCGGAGTTTCCGCTTGCCAAAATTTTTCCGCCGTTTTTAATAAATGCTTTCAGTTTTTCTTTCAATTCATCATTTAAAAGAATATCATCCGGCAAAATCATAACCTTATATTGATTAAAATCAACCTCTGAATCCACAATGGAGAATTGATAGTTTCCCTCAATCAAAATTCTTCCGGCACCGATATCCGGCAATGTCAGGGATGTTCTTCTATCTTCTGAGATTCCAAGATTTAATATAGTTTCATATGAAAGTAGAGCCACATCGCATACAGGCTTTGCATCCTTTATCCATTCTTCCTTTTCTTCAAGCTCGCCGTAAGCCTTTCCTATAATTTCATATGTTGTCATATCCATTTTTCCGTTTGGTAAAAGCTGGTCACCAATCGAACATTTTGCTCCGTGTGCCGCACTCAGCATAACCTCATATCTCAACGCATTCGGATGTTTAAATCCTCCGAATTCTCCCCACGAATTATGAAATTTCCCGGTCATTCCGAGATATTCCCGTCCGAGATTTTGAATATATCTTGCAGATATCGGAAAATGGTCATATCCCCAACCGCCTGTCGGCAGACTTTCAAGTTCAAAATGAGAATTTGCAAATGCAAGGTCACGGCGTCCCTGTCTTATATGTCCGCCGTTATGAAAAACAGGTAAGCCCGGTTTTACACTGTCTATTGTTTCTCTGACCCGTTTTAAATAATTTTTATAAACTCTTTCTCCGAATGAAACAATATCTTTCATATCATTCGGATTCATACCGAGCTTTAGCATATCTCCCATACATTTACCGCAACAGCAAGGACGAACACCGACAATATCAAGAAAAATTCCGTCAGCATCGTAATTTGTCACAACCTCTTTTATTTGCTCAAGCAGATAATCAAGATACGGAGTATTCATACAAAGCCAATGATATCCCGGTTTTGAAAAATTATCAAAATAGTGGTCAATATTTTCAAATCTCCATTCCGGATGCTCTCTTACAGCTTTTTCATCACAACCTGCCGAAAGATAAACCGGAGTTTTTACACCTATTTCGTGCGCTGCTTCTATTTGTGCTTTTAACAAATCAAAATCCAATCCCGGATGCATTTTATTGGTTTTTGACGGATGGTATGCCCAGCCGTGATGACATTTTGAAAACAAAGTAATTGAATCAATATGCCCGATTTTTAATGCTTTTTGAAAATTTTCCTTACTGAACTCTTTTCCTATATTGTCTATTTTTTCACTTGTGTGAAAATCGAGATGTACCTGTCTGAAATTCATTTAACGCTCTCCTTTAAAACAAATCATTTTTTCTGTTCATTAATGTAATTATACAAAAGCAACGGCCAGTCCGTTTGAATTACATCGTAGCCTTTATCAATCAGCCAACCCCAACCCAAATCCATATTTTCCAAAATGGAAATTTCATCGCTGTGCATAGCACACATATTGCAGTTATCCCATATTGACAAGGCATTTACCCAAAGTATATAACCTTTATCATGCATTCTTTTTATAAAATCCGATTGTGCAAATTCATCATCATCTTTTTCAAATAACAATTCAAATCCAATCAAATCGACACCATAGGAAACAGCTTCTTCAATTTCGGCTGACGATTTGACTATAGGCATAAAATTAATTTTATGTCCGAAACTTTTTATTTGGCTGAAAATTGATTCTTTAACTTCTGATTTGAAAATAACCTGATTAAGCATATTATGTTTTTCGACTTGCTCAAATACCTGCGGAAAGAAATCCCAAGCTCTGTCTATATTGATAAGACACTTCCCTTTTAATGCTTCTAAAGCCTCATCCAATCTGTTCACCCGTTGTTTTGTTATTGCACTTATTACATTTATATAGCCCAACTCATCAATTTCTTTGCTATCCATATCTCTTATGGATTTTTCGCAATTTAAAAGCAGTTTTTCCATATCTGTATGCATAAGATACAAAATTCCGTCCTTTGATAATTCTACATCCATTTCCACTATATCCGCTTTATGATGTAATGAATTAATAAATGCGGAAACGGTATTTTGAATAAAATTTCCGCTGTAGGTTCCACGATGTGCGGCTATAAGCGGTCTATCGTTTTCACGATTAATAAGTTTTTGTATCATAGGTTTTTCTTTCCTCCGTCAAAATTTTAGGCAAATGAGCCGGCAAAATTGTCGGCTCATACATTTTAAAATTATTCTACCGTTTCGATAACTGTATCGGCTACATTGAATACATTATCTGTCAACGGTCTTAAATTTCCGTCCCAAACAAAAGTTTTAATTCTATATCCTCCTGTCAAATCAGCAAGAGAGGATTTTTCAACAGTTGTGTTGAATACGGTAACCTTACCCGATTCAGGTGTCTTTGTGTTTGGATACAGCTTAATAAATTTACCATCATTGTCATATACAGCGGTTAAAAGCTGTACACTATCAGCTTCACTGTTTTCAACAGCTGTCATAACAATTTCATACGAGTTTTGAGAATTGATTGTGTTAATCAAATAATTTCCGTTTGCTTGTGAAAATGCCAATTGTTTGATATTTCCGGCTTTATTTAATCCTACTTGTTCAAGAGAATTGGTAACCATAATATAAACGGAATGTACTCCCGTAACAGCATCCATTAAAGGTAATGTTATTGTGCCTTCCTTTGTCCAGCCGCCTGTGCTTGTCAAGATACCTCTTGCAATAAGCTTTCCGTTCGGTGCATCAAGTCTTACTTCAATTGCAGAATTTGCATAATGTGCAGGCACAGCATATGTAACCGCTACATTCATAAGCTTTTGAGCATCACCGAAATCGATTGCATTCCATACAGCCCATCCTCCGACAAGGTCGTTTTTCTCAATCCAATTTGCAGAACCCTCTTTAACAATAGTCAACAAGTTCGTTCCACCTATATTGCCTGCGTTCAATGCTGTTGTTTCCGCTTCTGAAAGGTTTGTAAATTTAAATTCGTTAAGCTTTGCAAATCCTTCTTCACCCTCAAATGTAACATACAAATCAACATTACCCGAAAGTGTACATCCGGCTTGTGTCAATTTTGCACTGACATATGCAAGAGTATTTTTATTGTTCATTACTCCGATAGGAACTTCAGCTACTATATCACCGCTTACCGAACCGTTTCTTATGATGAATTTTCCGCTCTTTTCTGCTGTTGATGCTTTCACAGCAATCGCATCAAACTGTTCATCTGCATTAACGCTGTATTTGATATATTCACCTGTTTTAATATTTTCAAAGTTGTTATTAAACACAATTATGTTTTCTGATTTTTCAGCATAATTTGCAGTTCCCAAAATTGTGTTTGAAATATTCATTGATGTTGCAGGATCAAAATAGAAGCTTCTTACATTTGCAAAAGAGTTATCTTTAAAGTACAAATACAAATCAACTTTTCCGTAAACATTTGTTTTGATATCTTGTGTTGATACCAATGCAAAGGTTTCCCAGCTTGATTGTGATGTTGATTGTGCTCCGTTGAACTCTGCAATTACAGGTCCTTGTGTGCTGCCTATTCTGAATTGTGCCACACCTGTTGTATCAACCTTTGTAGCATAATTCAAATGCACTCCGCCAACACCCTTTGACAAATCAATATCCTTGAACAAAAGCCATTTTCCGTCGTTTGTTCCGCCGATATAGTTATTTGTGTTTACGCTCAATCCCGACTGTTCATCAAAATCAACAGCCATTATTTGATTTTCCTGCGAATAGGAATCATTTGTCGGTGTAATGGTTTGACTTTCGTTTTCATAATCATTATAGCAAATATATCCCAAAACAACAGACTTTCCGTTGCCTATGCTGTTTGCGGCAATTGTAACATTATGAGTACCATAAGGAAGTCCCATTTCAAGATAACCCAAATTCAAAACTTCCTCTTCGGAGCTCGCATAGTTTGTATTTCTTTCATAAATATCAATACCATCAACATTTATGCTGTATTTTCCGCCATTGTTGAATATGTAATCTCTTGTCGCAATCGCATCTCCCGTGTAGCTTGCGGTTACAGTTGTTCCCTCTGTATAAATATAAAGCTTGTCGTCCTTAATTTCGTAATCTTCTCCGGCTGTACCAGATACATTAAATTCAGTCACCGGAATTGTTTTTATATCAACAATCTTTGATTTTTCCGAAAGCTTTGAGGTTTTCTTTTCAGGTCTTACATAGTTTTCCGGTTTTTCAAGTGCTTCATTGATAACGCTTGCATAATATTCATAACCTGTATCATTCGGATGTACCGTATCACAAAGCAGATCATGAAGAACCTTTCCGTCAGCTTTTACTCTTGCATCAAGATCAACATATGGTATTGAATAAAAATCCGCAACCTGTCTGTGATATTTTTGATAGCTTGTTCCTGTCAAAGCTTCGGTTGTTGTAAAGATAAACATAATATAAGGAATTTTTTCCATATTTTGCAAAGTCTTTACAATACTTTCCATCTGATAAAGACCTTTTGCACTGCCTGAATCATTTACCGAAAATTCTACAAAAACCATATCCGGATTATGAGCTATAACATCCTCCTGTAATCTCATAAGACCGAGATCGGAGCCTGTTCCGGGTATTCCAACATTGTAATTGTTAAATGTTTTATCGGTGCCGTATTTTGTTTTTAGAGTTTCGCCAACAATGCTTGCCCAAGATTTATCTCTTGATGTTGCACCCGAACCATAAGTGATGGAGCCACCGATATAAACAACATTTATTTCATCATCACCTTCAAACGGATCGGTATTTTGAATAAATCTGAATGTTTTCAGTGCTATTTCAAGAGAATTATCAAATGCAATACAAACATCCTTTTTACCCTTTAGAGCTTCTTTTGCTTTATCATTCAATGAAAGCTTAATATTTTCATAATTTTCGGTTGTTGTCAATTCAAATTCCTGCAAAAGATTTGCGTTGTTTGCACCCACAGAACCGTCAAAAAGTGCAATTTTACCGTTTTGTGTTACGAATGCATTTAGCGTAAGTTCAGATGTATAGCCCAATTCAAAATTCAATCTGTAAGTTGCATTAAGAGCTCCGTAATCACCTGTAGTCTGTGAAAAGCCCTCGCCTGTTGTCAAGCCGTAATCAGCGTTTTGGTTATCCATTTCAAATCCCGTTGTGTTTATTACATCATTTAATGCATCAACATTTGAAAATGCATCCTTTATTCCGTCTTCGAATATAAAGGATTTCAGGTTAATACCTATTGGATCAACAACCACTACATATAAGTCAAATGTGCCTTTTGCTTTTTCCGCATAAAATTCATCGGCAGAAAAATATGTTCCGAAAACTTCCCAGCCGCCTGTTGATTTTGTCGTGAATGATGCAATCAAATCACCGGTTGCGGAATTTTTACGAAATTCAACCTTGTGACCTATATAATTTCCGTTATTCGGCATCGAATATTCCATTTTAAGATTTACTGCACCGTTATCACCGAAATTCATATTTTTATAAACTAAATATCTGTCATTTCCGCCGACTGCGGCAAATCCTCCGACATAGCCATTTACATTCACGGTTGCTCCGCCATGAGCAAACAATTTGTTCATCTCTGTTTTTATATACGGATCGAAATTGGTTTGAGTGTTTACTTCAGTGTATGCGGCAAAAACGCTCGGAATTAAACACATAATCATTGCAATTGAAATAATTGCCGATAAAATTCTTTTTTTCATTAATTTGTTTCCTCCTCTTACTTCACTATAACTATAGACCTTACGGATGAGCGATGTGCATAGACAAATACTGTCTGTGCATCTGCTCCTGCCGATGTGGAATCCAATATGTCCGATGCAGTTCCGAGTTCAATGATTTTCTTTCTCGGATAATATACATAGACTGCGGCGGAGCTGTAATCAAATACCTCGCCGTTTCTGTCAAATTGCAGAAGCATATCTTGTGTTTTATAGACTTTTCCTTTCAAAATCTGAACTTCCGCATTAAAGCTTGTACTTCCTGCAAAAATATCATTGTCAGCCGCACTGAACATTCTGTTAAGTTCTACAATTTCATTTTTATTATTTGTCGAGAAGCGTACCCCGTCTCCAACCTTTAGATTTTGAACCGAAGCCGAACAAGAATCCGCAACAAACAATTCTTTTTTGTTTTTTCCCGTTCCGTCATAGAACTCAATTTTATACAAAACCTCATCATAATTGTTTAGAGTCTGTTCAATATGAGATACATATGAAATATCCTGTCCCGATGAAATATTACCCGGTCTTGACGGATCATATTCCTTAACTCCGACTGTTACATTAAGCTTATCCGGTTCTCGGTTATAGCACACCATATTTACCGTTTCATCATTATAAAATGTCGGTTTTCCTACGCTGTAGCTTTCCGAATCTTTTTTATCTGTCGGAATACGAAATAGTATAAAATCTCCGGATAAGATTGTCTTGCCGCCCCAAGACCTTGTTGCACTTTTATACATTCCGGTTGCATCATAGTATTTATACAAACCGTTATTCTTGTCTGTGCTTGTGTTATTTGCGGCAAAAACAATTTTTGAAACTTCACTGCGTGAATTGATTTTAAACAACACGAGTTCATTTTTCATAACTCCGCCGGGCTTCAATTCGCCCAAAACTTCGTTATCTTTGTGAGTCACTCCGTTAATGCTGACTTTCTCGGCACATTCATAAACCTGCATAACGCCTTTTTCATCAAATATCTTTAACGAATAAATCTCTTCAATATCGTCTGCGTAGCAGTTTACAAGATATCCGAGCATTTCGGTCGATTTTCCAACTTCAACAAATGCAACTCTTGAATAAACATCAAAATATGCCTTAATGTTTGAACCGACCGAAATTCCTCTGATTGTTTCATCACTGACACTTGCGGCAAATTCATATTCCCTGTCGGCAATACGAATTGATTTTTTTGTGCCGTTAATGTATGACACACTGCCGACCGTGTTCTTTTGAGATATCATAATGGTATAATATGTAAAAGAACCGTCCATACTCTGTGCTTGTGCCACGGTACATACCGCACCGTCCGATATCATCGAAGCATCAAGCTCTTTTCCGAATTTGTTTGTCATAACATATTCAACACCGGTAGCATCGAGATTTATCTTGTAATCCGTGCCGTCAAAATACAATGTGTTGTCATAAAACTTTGCAAGCTTATAATTTGTAACAGAATTAATTCTCACACAGCACAAGTCTCCGTTACGGTGAATAAATTCAATATTACCGTATTTAATATCGAATAGCTTGTCGCTGTAAACAGAGGCAGCCAAACCGTTATAAACAATCCTTGTTTCTTTCGGTATTTTTTTTGTTTTTTCTCTGCCGTTTTCACCCTCATAGGTTAATATTCTGTTTTTATAGCTTACAATATCCTCGCTGTTAATTACAATGTTGGACGGATCGTCAACACGCTTGATATAAACAAGCTCATTTTCCTCTTCGCCCTGGATATAATAGAATTTCACTTTATACCCGAGCAAATTCTTAATGTTACAGTTGCCGCCCTTAAAAAGGTATCCGTCAATAAGCAATTCATCCTCCGACAAATCACTCACACTGTCCAGTCCGGTAATATGATCCATTGTGACAATTCCGTCAGAGGAATATATATCACGGTAATGCGAAAGCAGGGTATTATTTTCTCTTGCGGTATATTTAACATATACTTCATTGTCATCGTATTCGATTCCGTCAAAAGAAAACACCTCCGCATCACACGCTTGATACAAAAGATCAAGCATATCTGCTCTGACAATTTCCTTGTCCTCCGAACCGTTTATTTTTAAATCATCAACTGCCATTGTGACATTTGACGATGCGGGGATCGCATTTTTGTAATCATTGCGGTTAAGCACAATATCTATAATACCTACCGCCTGCTTGTTTGTGATTTTACTCTTTTCTAAAAGTTCAAAAGCGGAAAGTAATTTTTCTTTTTCCTCTAAATCTCCTCCTTTGAGCTTTACCAATGCCGAAACAAATTCTCCGGCTGTAATTTTTTTATTTATTCCGAATGAAGATTTTTCATCCCATTCCAATGCGCCGAGAGCATATAAAAGTGAAAATGCATCACTCTGTTCTTCACCGACATCTCCCGGTATTAAAGCCGCTTCGGCAGATATATATTCGGTCATACGCAAAGCCTCAATATCTCCGGTGCCTGATGTGTAATATTTAATGTAAAGATTATGAACTCCTGTTATATCGCTCTCATACACACTTGCCTGTTGCCATGTTCTTGTGGTAAATGAACCTGTTGAAGACACCGTAAGCTCCGCAAATTTTTCAGTATCAACTGAATCTATGTGAAAAGAAACCTTTGCTCCGGCATAATTCTGCGGAACACCGATTTTTATATCAAGTCCGCTAACTCCCTTTTCTCCGAAATCAATATTTTTAAATTCCGCCCAACTTCCGCTGTAGGTTGCACCGATAACACCGTTTGCAACCTCAAGATTATTCACATTGCTTACCTTGGATGCACTTATTTCCGAAAAGGCGGAAATTATTTCTTCTTCAGCATAAACATTTGCAGTAATGCCGCATAAAAGTGTTATTATCAATACAAACGAATAAAATTTCTTCATAATTTCCTCCTTTATTTCATATTAAGAATAAGCCTCATCAACATAACAGCCGTTTCTGCTCTTGTTGTGTCGGAAAGCGGTGAGAATTTATCAACCGATACTCCGTTAACAATACCGGAGCGTGTCAACTCCGTAACAGCGGAATATGCATAATCTGCAATTTGATTTGCATCCGTGAACGCTATGGACGAATATTTCGGCATAATTAATTTTCCTGCCGCATCAGCGGCTCTGACAATAACCGTAACGGCATCCTGTCTTGTAATATTCATTCCCGTTCCGAATATTCCTTCATTAATTCCTTTTATAATGCCAAGCTCAACGGCTCTACCAATATCTGCGGCAAACCAATCCGTATCTTTTACATCATTAAATTTTATATTCGATGCATCTCCGCAATCAAACTCAAATACACGCATTATCAAAGAAACAAATTCTTCTCTTTTTATTTTATCACCGGGTGCAAATTTATTTTCGCTTTTTCCTTGAATTATTCCGCATTTTGCAAGCATTTGAACAGCTTCTTGCGCCCATTCAAAACCGTCCATATCATCAAAGCCTTCAAATTGACCGACGATTTCTTTGTCGGTAGAAATATTGGGCGTTGACACCGTCATCGACGCTATGATATCTCCTTTTTTAATTTCGAGCTTCGGATGAGTGCCTTCTTCTGCCTCTTCATCAGCATATCCTGCGATAACCGTTTCGAAATGTGCTCTGATTGCTCCGACACTGCCGAAATTTCTGTCAAAAAAGCTTTCACAAACAGATGCTTTCACAGTATTTGAAAATCTTCGATATTTTGAGATGTCTATTCCCAATGTCTGTGAAAATTCCGTCAAAACAGAGTCTATATTTCCCCACGCTCCCGCAGAATTTACACAACCAACTATCAAAGCGTCCGTAAATTTTTGTGCAATTTCCGATTTTGCCCGTGGCGGATTGTTGATTAAAGCTTGCGATACCGCACTTTTACTTTCTTTTGTGAAATATTTGGTATAATTTGCGTTATCAATCAAAAGCTCCGAAGAATAATTTGTAAGCATTTCTTCTGTTTCGGAAACAGACGGATTTGAATTTATATAAAATACAAACAAATCTCCGAGAATATTTTCTCTTATCGCATCTGTCCATTGACTGTATTCATCACTTCTAACAAGAGGGTAATCTGTAAATGCTTGCTTAACACCCTCTTTAATTGTCTTTTTCATATCATTTGTAAGATTATTAAAGAAAATATCAGAAATTCCGAACATATATGCCGAATTTTCAAGCTTATCAACAATCAATGATTCGTCTGTTTGTGTATCAAGATAATTCAGAACATCGTAAAAATCATTCATACTTATAAAATCAAATGATTTTTCAAAGCTATCCTTATCACCCTTAATCCAAACCTTGTATTTTCCCGAAGCAACGGAATCATTCATCCTGAAAGTATATTCATATGAATTGTTCTCCACAGGAAGCTCATATAACTGTACTGCATTTTGCCAGTTTTTTTCGGCATTGTTCGGCAACACCATAATAATTACATTTTCCGATACCGATTCTCCGCATATTTTGACCGTTGCACCGGAAAGCGTTACATTCAAGTCCTTTGATGAGGATGTTCCTCGGCTGTAAGGATTGATTGAAACAGCCGGAGCTTTCGGAATATATGACTCATTCCAGAAAAACGCAGAAACAGATGCTGCTCCTGTTGTTTTTGAATATTTCGGAATATTGAGCGGTGTATATTGTCCGTCAATTGCGGTTTCCTCCACTCCATTAACCGACATCATCGAGCCGTTGTCATCATACAATGCACTCAACAGCATAACCTTTTCCGGGGCAAGATTTTTCCCCGTGTTTCTGTCAATTCCGGCAGTTACTACAATATTTCTTGCTGTAGCAATATTGGTTGTTTCACTGTTAAAACGATCTGTTAGTGTTATAATTGGACTTATAACCTTATCATGTTCCCATGAAAATTTAAAACTTTTTAAATTTCCTACAGGAGATGTATCACATATAAATATCAAATTATGAACACCTGTAATACCGCTTGCATTGAGTTCTTTTGAAACTGTTTTAAAAGAATTCCAACCGCCTGTATTTGTAAATGTCAATGTGCCTATAACATTATCACTACTGTCAATTGCAACCGACATCATTGTATTGTTGTAATTTGAACCGATTCCGTAAGTAACCGATATTTCATACGGATAGTTTGTTCCGAAATCCACACCGTTAAATGTCAGTGTATTTCCCTGGGCGGTATCTCCGACATATCCGTTATCCTTATCTATTGTAAGATTTCCGGTATATGAATCGGCATCGTGAAAATAAATTTCACCCGAATACGCCTCGTTTGATGCCCCGACACTGATACATGGTATCAGTGTCGAAAGTATCAAAGCATAGACAAGGATTTTATTAATTTTGTTTTTCATAATTATAACCCTCTGCTTTCCTTATCATTGAGCCGAATTTCCAAAACCGAAATAATAGAAATTAGTTGTTCCGTTACCCGAGAATTTAACATACAATGTATATTTTCCTTTTTTAAGCGTGGTTTTCAGCGGAACCTTCTTCATCTCAAAATCTGTCCAGCTTGTTTCGGTAACGATATATTCTCCGATTACCTCGCCATTAGGACTGTCCTTAACAATTTCTATCTTTTGTCCCTTATTGGCATTGTTTGAACCAACCTTGATAAACAATGTATCGCTGTCAGCCTTTACATTTACATTGTCAAATCGCAAACGAGCACCGTTCCATGTAGCTTTCATATACCAATGCTCATCATCTCCGACAGCATATCCGCCCTTGCCGGTTGCTTCACTGCCGCTTCCCGTTGCAACCTCAATAACGGCATCACTTGCAAATACATTTGCATTTGTCTTGTATTCATCATATCCCGTTGTAAGTTTCAGGCGTTTTACGCAAGCGGATTTATAATCGTTAAATTTTACATAAATATTATGAGTTCCGACAACATCGTGAATGAAAACACTTTTTGTATTTGTACCCCAAAGATAAGATGCTGTTGCATTAAGCTGTGTTTTCACCGATAAATCATACTTGTTCACACTGTCGCCTACTATAATCTGTGCAATATCTCCCGTATTGTACTTATCTCCCGTATATTCAATCACCAACTGATTTTTTCCGTCAGAAAAATCAACATTCGGTATGCATATCCAATCTTCGTTTCCTGATGGGCATAGCTTATCATCGATTATGTTAACACCGTTGGAATATGTCATTTCTTCAGGCGTAATCCAACTTTTGTTTTCCAGTGAATTAAGCAAGGGCGACTTATCCTTTTGCAATACCTCTGCACCCATTTTGAAAGGTTTTTCGTTTGGATAATTTTCGGCTGTTATTGAATTTTTTCCGCCCTTTATATATCCTGCATCTATATTATTCCATTCGTCAACCTGTGCAAATGATATGGGGAACATTGATTTTTGTTGAATATATACGGCATTTTTGGGTTCTATTCTTTCGTCGCTGTAGAATATTAAATTATCGTAACATTCCGCACCACTCATCCAGTTATCGTAATATATACCGCAGTTAAAGGAATCAAATGACCACGAATCATGAACCATATTATTATGGAACTTTGACTTTAATCTGTCCGTTCCCATTACAGCACCGTGCAGATATACAGTTCCTACATCTCGGCTTGCTATAGCACCGTTATAGAACTCGTTATATGCAACTTCATCAGGCAGGAATGCGGGAACAGCCGCTTCTGTTATACCCTCATTTGTATTTCCCGTGTACCACGCTTCCGTCGATGAAACTCCGTAAGCATATCTTCCGGAATTATATACGGTATTTGAGAATATTGCGTTTCCTCCTCTTGGAGTATCCGGTTCTTCCCAACCTTGTGTGCCTACGAACAAGCCTCCGACATAACTGCCCATATATCCACAATCGGAAATTATATTATTTTCCATATATTCATATTTTCCGACAGAATATATCCCTGCAGCAGCACTGTATGCAATATGATTGTTTATAATCACATTATCTCTTCCACCGACATATATTCCCATTTCACCTCTCGGCGGAGCACCGTTTTCATTGTATATATCCATCCCGTCGATATATCCCTCTCTTTGGTCCATACCATAGGTATAATGTGAAACATATCTGTAATTTCCGTTTTTGAGAACACACATTTCGCTGTTATTCATTTTTATACCGCCACCGTATGTGTTTATTCCGTCAATAACTATATGCTTTCTGTCCGCTATATCAATCGCAAGCTGTCTGACTTTTTGTTCGATCTTTAAGCTTTCGGAATTTTCGCCTGTCGGAGGAATTATATAAATTTTTCCGTCCTCTATAGCCCATTCTCCGGGTAAATCAACCGTATTTTTACAATCGGTTATATATGCAAAATCATCGTATGTATCACCCTTTGAAGCAAACCACCATCTGTATGTTGTCTTTCCAAGACTCAGCTCACCGGGTTCGCTGTCTTCTATTTTTGCACTTCCGAGCGACCAACCGTTTCCGATAAGTGCTACAAGTGTTCCGCCTTTCCAATAACCGCTTTCCTGATTAAGATCTGTATCCGATACTGCAAGCTTATTATTCTCAACCATAACCTTAATATTTCCCTGTGTCGGCCACAACGAGGATAAATTTTCTATATCCGGTACATCCCTGTCAACAGTATGAGTATTTGGATGGCGTCCTGCCGTTAAGTTTTCCTTTTTATAAAAAATTTGATTTCTTCCGTCTCCCAAATCGGTAAGTGCGTCGTATATAAGCATATCGCCCTCTGATCCGCTCGGAGAACCAAGCACCGAACAGGCAGATATTTCAACCTCTTCGCCTGGTGCCGCTTTGAATGTTATCGGTTTTGATGCAGTCCCGTCGTTTAACGGCGATAAAACCTCGTGATATGTCCCTCCGCCGATTATAACGGTATCTCCCGCTTTTGCAACCGATGCTGCTTTTGACAAAGTTCTGAAAGGTCTTTCACGGCTTCCGTCATTTTTGTCATTGGCATTGCAGGACTGACACACATAATATGTGTTTCCTTCGGAGTTATCAACATAGAGTCCCTCATAAAATTTGCAAAGCTCCGAAAAAATGCTGTCTTTAACTATCTTCTTTGCATTTGACGGATACTCGACAATATAGAAATTATCCCGTTTTACAACTGTTTTTCCGTCAATTTGAGCAAAATATTTTACCGGAATTAACACATTTTCTTTATCGGAGATAATTATATTTTCAATCTTTTTTGCAGTACCCTCATTTAATTGTTTTGTCAATACACCGTTCTTTAAAACAAAAGTCTTGTCCTCTTTTGTCAAAATCACAGTATCATTTGTTTTTTCGTAATAATATCCAAACGCTCTTGAAAAGGTGTGAAGAGGTAAATAAACATCATTGTTTTTTTCATACGGAAGCTCAACAAAATTATCGTTATTTACATATCGTCTTGCTCCGTTCACCGTTATTATCGGTGATTCTTTGTTTATTATAACCGCTGTCTGTATTGCTTTTTCAAAATCCGTAAGTGCGGGAACTGCCGCAACTGCGGCGGAGGCAATATCAACATTTTCCTTTTCCAATTCAAATTTGTGTATTGAAATGTTATTTTGAGCAACAAATGTTATCCTGTGTTCACCCTTTCTGACAACCTTGTGCAAATCAATATACTTTTCCGCACCCTCCAGATTGAGCTCATATTTGTCCTCATCAATGTACATCATCAGCTTATCACCTATGCTTGCAGAGAAAAACATATTGATTTTTACCGCATTAAACGGAATATATAAATCATAAACCGCCGTTCCTCCTTGGGCAAGTGTGAGTGAATTGTTTTTATAAACGCAATTGTTTATCTTTGTGTAATCACCGATATCGAGAAACATAGACTTTTCTCCTGCTGTATAAGCAAAACACTCCGTCGATGCGGCAAACAGCATCACAGCCGCTATGATATATGCAAAAATTCTTTTCATTAAAAAATTCTCTCCTTTCTTACTCTCTGTTATTCCACCATTCATCAACCTGCAATTGAAGTTCCGCAATGACATCATCAACTCCGGCAGTTTTCAGCTTTGCGATAAATTCATCAAATTTTTCTTCGTTGCTGACACCTAAATCTATTAATTCAAGGTATTCCTTAACAACGGTTTTGCAGTTTGATATTTGAAGATTTATATCATCAAGATCAGCGTTAAATCCAAGAATCGAAGCCTTGAGAGCACCCTCGTTAAATTGGTGTGTTTCTTCGATAAGTGTATCACTTTGAGTTTCGAGCAAATATGTATTGGCAATTGAGCCGAGTCTCCATGAACCTATTCCGCTGTATCGTTTATCTTCCCTTATTCTTATTTTATTTCCCGATACCTTGTCGTAATCCTTTCCCTCCAAGCCATATGAGATAAGATTGTTGATTTCTTTATCGGTATTTATAATTTCAACCATTTTCAGTGCATTTTCAGGCTTTTTGCTTGTTGAACTTATACCTGTCATTGCCGCTGTAATTCCGCTTGTCGGAAGTATTGCGGAAGAAATCTGTTTATTCTTGAATGTATAGCCGTAGCCCTGCGATGTTTCTTCCGCACCGCCCGGCTTATATACATGAATATACATCGGTTCTTCCTTTATTTCCTTATTTCTGGCGTTATAATCCGGCAAATAATCTCCCGTCACAAGTCCCTCCGAAATCCAAGAACGGCGAAGCTTGTAATAATCTTTAAATTCCTGTGTTTCATATTGGTTTATTATTTCAGGCTTTCCCTCCTGTGTAAAACGAATTGCTCCCGGCATATTTTCTTCATAAACCTCAATCATTTCGTAATATGGCATAAGCTGTGTCCATAGCTGGGGAATTTTATTGCATTTGGGGTTTATTTTATGTATTTTCCTCAAATATTCCGTTATATCTTCAAGTGTATTTATGCTCTTGATATCTGTTTTTGTCATCTCCAGATATTCCTCCGGAATAAAAACAGATGATGCCCTTGGCTGAACTTGCCAATTCGGTACTCCGTATATTTTCCCGTTCACCTTAATAGCATCCCAAATATCGGGATCCATTGAATTATAGGTTTGAGGAGCATATTTTTTAAATTCTTCTTCGGTAATCTCTCTAAAAACCCCATTATTCACATTTGAAAAGTAATTATTCGACCAATGAGCCGTAAATGCAAGGTCATACTCTTCTCCGCCGGAATTCATCACCTGCATCTTTGATGTATAGCTTTCACTGTCAATTCCGATAAGCTCCAACGACAGATTATATCTTTCACCCAAGAGCTCATTAACCTTGTCCATAACATCTTTTTCTCCGTCTCCGCTGATAAGAACCGGTACATACCACACAACTTTGTTTTGTTCTGCATTTTTTGAATTTGTACATCCGCTCAAGGAAATTAGGCTCACGGCAGATAAAATCAATGCACCTGCTTTAATGTTTTTCATTCCAACATTTCCTCCGATTAAATCATCTAGTTGCTTCCGTAAGCATCACAATTCTGCAATCCTCACTATTAATTGTTCTTTTTGACAACACTCCGTATTTAAAATAAAGTCTGTATTCAAAATCATCTTTTTTATATTTAATTTCTTTATCTTTAAATTCTGTGATATATTCACATTTATCCTTTACCACAAATTTTGCTTCAAATTCGCTGTTTGACACAAGCTCAATAAAGTCGGCATAAAGCTTCAGCGTAATTTGCTTATTATCTGCAATTATCGAAATTTCGTAGAAATCACCTTTTTCGCATCTTTTTTGAATTTTTCCTTTTCCGAGATATATTCCGGCAGTTGTTTCATCATCACTGAAACGAACTCCGTCCATAACGGGCGGATTATCATAGACTGCCCAATCATCTCTACACGGATTGATTATATATTTATCCTTAAAACTCTCATCAAAAATATGAATATCCCTAATCCATACATTTTCCTTATCGGAAAAAATGTTAATTCTGTAATTTTTATTGTTATACCATACCGATTGGTTATCAAGTTCTGCCCAATCCGTAAGTGCTCCCATAGCCATAGAGGGCGTTGATTTATATGTTTTTTTGAACCATTCGCCCATTTCACCTATCGTCATATTTTCCAAACCGTATGATATGGCATTTTCTTTAACGAATTTTTGTTGCATTGGCAGTCCTTTTTCAACGCAGTCATCCCATGCGAAACTGTTTTCCTGACCAAGCTGAATAAATCCCAACCCGGAATTATCATCATTAAACATATTATCATATTGCCATTTAACCCAATTTTCCTCCTGTCCGCAACGCCATGCAGGCTCTTGCGTGTAGAGAAAATAAGGGAGCTTATTATACTTTTCTTTTGCATATTCGTAATAAGCATATATCGGGTCATTGATGAACATTCTGAAAACAGGAGTGTTAATTTGATTTTCCATTGTTTGTGCCGGACATTGCATATTATTTTTACACGGATAATATGCCCCGTAATACGGCCCGCCCCAAAGAGTATAACCATCCATTCCCCACTGTTCTCTGCAAATAATAAATGCATCGGTTTTATATTTTTCGCTCATATACTCCATCGACTCACTGTCCAACAACCACGAGCCGACAGATCGAGGATAATATCCGAATGTATTTTTGAATTTTTGCATAGCAGTATCTATGATTATTATTTTTTCAGCCAATGTATAAGCCATAAGAAATCCGGGATTTACATGAAAATCCCAATCCCAACCATCACGACCTCTCCACGCTATACCACATTCCTCAACAAGCGGTTTCACAACTTCAAACCAAAATCCGATTTCTGCACCCTTTCGTTCTTCCTCCTTGATGACATTCAAAAAATCATCATCAATCATCGCATCAAATTGTGGCATATAGGTTGCTCTTATTCCATATTCGTTATTAAGCTTTATTTGTTGCTTAAGATTATACAATCTGACAGCATATCCCTCTTCATTGTTCCATGTACCGTACTTTCTGATAAAGCAAACGGAATTTATAACTTTTTTATTTTTCATTTCCAAACAGTCAAAAGACTTCCTCCGTTTCATCTTTTTAGCATATTTATTTTACCATATAGTATTTTAACTTTCAACTGAAAAAATTTAACAACATTGCAAAAATTAAATCTTTTTGCGTATTTAAGCCATTTTTCAAACTGTTTTTTTCAAACCCGTTAATTTTAACTTGATTTTTTTTGGAATTTAATATATACTGTTAAATGAAAAAAATATCAGAGCAGGTGTTTTATGAAAAACTTTATATGGATTGACAAGGCAATTTATCCGAACAGGCAAAGAGCAAATCATACTGTTTTTGCCGACAAAAAAAATTTCACTTATACGGTTGCGGCATTTTCAAAAAAACATTCTTTTAAGAAAAACATTAAAGAATGTACCGTTAATATTTTTGCCGACAACAGATATCATATGTATATCAACGAAGAGTTTTGCGGAACGGGACCTGTCTGTCCGGGCGGCGACTACGGTATAACAAAACCTATGCCCTCTCAATACTTTAACACATACACAATACATAATATAGGAAATGATTTAAGCTTTTATATTCTTGTACAGCTTCTCCCGGATGTTATGTGTGATGTTTCAGCCGGAGTAGGCGGTCTTTGCCTGGAATACGAAATCACTTTTGACGATGGTGAAAAAAACACTTTTTCGACCGACGAAACATGGGAATGTCGAATCGAAACCCCTTATGTTGATGACCAACACATTGATTTTACTCTTTCTCCGACAAAGTGGGAGTCTGCAAAAAAACAATTGTCTGTTTGGAATTTAAAAAAATCTCCGATAAAAAATCTTGAAGAATTAAAAATAATGCCAACAGAAATCATACATTCTGACGATGATACCGTAAAAGTTTTGTTTGATAAAATTTACTCGGGATATGTATGCTTGAATTTTGAAGCCGACGGAGAATTCGAATTTATCGCTGAACCGTATGAATTCGGAACAAAACGCTACAGAAAATATTTTATAAAAGGTAAAGACAGCGTAAATATGCGTTTTTTACGACTTGAAAGCGTAGGGGAAATAGATTTTTTTCAAATGAAAGGTATAAAAATTAATGATATTTATCTGATGTTTTCTCACTATCCGATTGAATGCGAAGGTGATTTTTCGTGCAGTGATACTATGCTCAATTCAATCTATGCCACAGGCAAGCATACAACCGATATATGCCGTCAAACAATAGAGCTTGACAGTCCTGCTCATCAGGAAAATCTTGGATGTACCGGAGATTATTTCATTGAAAGTCTTATTGGTTATTACTCTTTCGGTGATTATTCTCTTTCCCGTTTTGACATAATCAGAACCGCCGACTATCTGCGAACGACCAATGCAAAAATGTTTCATACAAGTTACAGTTTAATATGGATTTTTATGCTTTACGATTATTATATGCATAGCGGAGATTTCAGCATATTGACAGAAACATTTGATGTTGTATCGGCACTTGCGGAGCGTTTTGATTCTTATATCGGAGAAAACGGTGTTATTGAAAATCCACCCGATTATATGTTTATCGATTGGGTTGAGATTGACGGATTTTCCATGCATCATCCCCCAAAAGCTTTGGGGCAGTCCGCTCTCACGGCATTTTATTACAATGCATTGAATATTTCGGCAAAAATAGCCGCTATTTTAAACAAATCGGACATTGCCGATATTTATTCATCCCGTGCCGAAAATCTTAAAAAAGCTTTTAATAAATGTTTCTATGATGCAGATACGGGATTATATATAAGCGGTCTTGATACACCGGATGATGGCGGCGATTGGCGTCCCGAAAATCCACACAATAAGCGTTATTTTACAAAATATGCAAACATCCTGGCTGTTTTATACGATCTTTGCGACAATGACAAGGAATTAATGGAGAAAACACTTCGCATAAGCAATACACCTGATGTTCAGCCGTATTTTATGCATTTTATGCTTGAAGCTCTTTATAAATGCGATTTATTTGAAAAGTACGGTCTTGAAACAATTCATAAATGGGACTCAATTGTTTCCGAATGTCCGAAAGGTATGAAAGAAGCGTGGGGTTCCGAGTGTCAGGGATACGGATATGACTACAGCCACGCATGGAGTGCAGCACCGTCATATCACCTGCCCTCGAAACTTGCAGGTTTGAAAATTTTATCGCCGGGTTTTCAGAAAATATCTCTGTCTCCGTGTTTATACGGACTTGACTATGCAAATATCAAAATACCAACACCTTTGGGTTTGATACAATTAAAACTTGAAAATACCGTCGAAATCTCACTTCCTGACGGCATTGAGCTTATTAACGATTAAAAACTACTATACAGAAAGAATTTTGAAGTTATGAAGAACTTTTTAAAAAAATTGAAACAAAATAAGATATCATTTTCTTTTGCTGTCGTATTTACTGTTGCCATCACCGCACTTTGCGTTATATCAATGCTTATGTATTATATAAACGCAAAAACAATGATAAATAATTTTTTTAATAAAAGTGTTTCAACATACCAAGAGAAAGCGGTAAAAAATCTTTTGGATTCGGAACAGCTTATAAACAAAACAACATACCAGATCCTATCGACAAATTCAATATATGAAATAGTTTCAGGTATGACATTTTCTGCCGATACACAAAAAGAAGCAAAAACAACAATGAACACCTTCATAAGTTTAAATAACATATCTGGATGTTATATTGTGCGAAATCAGGATTTGCAAATCTTTAAGCAAAGTCTTACTCCTTATTCAGCCGATGATTTTGAAAGAGAATTTATGTCTGTTGAAAGCATCATCGATAATTATAAAAAGGGTATTCATATTCTTTCGGCATCAAACAACCCTTCATCACTTATAATGACAAGCTACGATTTTAGGGGCTACTATATTATTTATATATACAATAAAAACACATATTTTAAGGATATCCTTAATCTGACGGAAGAAAACTACAGTAATACTGTATATTGCAATGATGTGCTCCTTTATTCGTCTGATGAAATCGAAAATACAACAGATAACAAGGTTGAAAAAATCGTAAGAAATTATAAAATTGTAAGCTATTACCTTGACGAGGCTCAAAAAAGTTTTTACGAGCCTTTCTTCAAGCAATTTATATTTTTTGCGGTTATTTTGCTTGCAATTTCTTTTATTATACTGCTGTATTCAACCTCATCATTAACGAGTAAAACCGAAAAATATGTGCAGAACCTGTTGGCACACAGCAAACAGCACCAATATTCCGCAATAAAATCTACAATTCAAAAGATAGTGAATACGCAAAATGTTTCACAGCAAAATCACGATATTGTTGTAAATTATTTTAAAAACATTACCTTTAAAGAAATTTATTGTGTTCATATTCAGCTCGATGATATTGAACATCTTCTGCTTACAAGCTCATATAAAGGAATTTCTCAATATATGCAAAGCATACAAACAGTATTAAAAAACAAATTATCCTTATTCGGCAATTGTGTTGTTTTTGATTTTGGATTTGATTCAACAGGTATCATTCTTGCCGCAAATGATTTTTTTAACGAAAATGTTGTACGGGATAAGCTTGCGGAAATCAATCAATATATAAAAGAACTGTTCAACTTGAGCATCACTGCCACACTTTCGGAAGAAATCAACCTTACCGATGATATATTCTATACACTCCTGCATCTTAACAGCTTGAAAAATTACAGATTTATAACAGGCTACAGCAGTATCATCACAGAAACAACCGAAAATGAAGCAGATGAATCACTTGAATATCCGGTTGATACCGAAAAAGAAATTATACAAGCTTTAATTTCAGGACAAAAGACGAATTTTAACGCCGGATTGGATAAATTTTATTCATATACACGCCACACAACCTTTGACAACGCAAAGGAATGGTGCACACAGCTTATTCTTTCGATGTTTAAGCATTCAAATTCAACAAATTCGGCAAGCATTCTTTCTTCTGCGTTAAAGTATGATGTTTTGGAGGATGAAATTGAATTTTTAAAGATTTCTTTTGAAAAAACATTCAATGATACACAAGATAAAACACATATTGCAAATAATACCTATGCCCAAAAGCTGAATGAAATCATTGAAAAAGAATGGCAAAATCCGGATTTCAACCTTGCTTTTCTTGCAAATATACTTGAAATTTCGGTTGTGTATGCCGGAAAAAAATTCAAAATGCTTTTCGATAAAAGCTTTAACACATACCTTGCCGAATACCGAATTTCAAAGGCAGCAATAATGCTTGCCGATGAGCATAAAACAAACGCCGATATTGCACAACAATGCGGCTTTTCAAGCACAGAATATTTTATAAAAACTTTCAAGAAAATAACATCATATACTCCATCAGAATACAGAAAACATCTTTTGACTAAATAGCAAAAACACACCTGCATTTACTGCAGGTGTGTTTTTTGAATTATTTCGGCATATGTCTGTTCACAAAACTTTCAATTCTTTTCAAAGCTTCCTCGATATTTTTTATGGAATATGCATATGAACATCTTATAAAGCCTTCGCCTGATTCTCCAAAGGCATTTCCCGGCACAACGGCAACCTTTTCTTCTTCAAGGAGCTTTTGACAAAATTCCTCGCTTGTCATTCCGAGAGGTTTTATGCACGGGAAAACATAAAATGCACCCAACGGTTCAAAGCAGGACAATCCCATTTTTCTGAAAGAGTCAACGATATAGCGTCGTCTGTTATTGTATTCTCTCCTCATATCCTCTACATCGCTATCACAATTTTTCATTGCTTCAATTGCGGCAAATTGGCTTGTTGTAGGTGATGACATAATTCCGTATTGGTGAACCTTTGTCATTGCTTTTATAATCGGTGCAGGTCCGAGAGCATATCCCAAACGCCAGCCGGTCATTGCAAAAGCCTTCGAAAAACCATTGACAACTATAGTTCTTTCTTTCATACCCTCTATTTGGGAGAACATCGTATGTCCTTCATCAAGATATGTAAGCTCACCATAAATTTCATCTGACAATACCATAATATTTGTATCTTTTAACACTTGTGCAATCGCTTCAAGCTCTTCCCTTGTCATAACGGCTCCGGTCGGATTGTTAGGATAAGGAAGAATTAAAAGTTTTGTTTTATCCGTTATTTTTTCTCTTAACTGTTCGGGTTTAAGTTTGAAATTATCTTCTTCAAGAGTTTGTATCGAAACAGCTGTACCTCCGGCAAGCTCTGTACACGGTTTGTAGCACACAAAGCTCGGTTCGGGTATTAATACCTCATCTCCGCTCGAAATAAGACATCTTACCACCAAATCGATAGCCTCACTTCCGCCAACCGTTACCAACACCTCATTTAAAGGATTGTAGGAAACATTTTGGCGTCTTTGGGTATAGTTACATATTTCTTCTCGAAGCTCCATAAGTCCGGCATTTGCGGTATAATGTGTTTCACCTTTTTCAAGAGAATAAATTCCCGCCTCACGAATTGACCATGGTGTGCAGAAATCAGGTTCTCCGACTCCGAGAGATATTGCATCTTTCATTGTTGCAACAATATCGAAAAATTTTCTTATGCCTGACGGCGGTATTTCTTTAACCTTTTCAATTATTAAATCATCGTAATTTATCATAATGTTATCACCTGTCTCGTATCCTTTTCTGTTTCATAAAATGTCAATCCGTCATCCTTATATTTTTTCAACACAAAGTGCGTTGCGGTACTTATAACCGAATCCATCGGGGCAAGCTTCTGTGCCACAAAAAGAGCAACTTCTTTCATAGATTTTCCTTCTATAATAACACACAAATCATAAGCTCCCGACATTAAATATAGGGATTTTACCTGTGGATATTTATAAATGCGTTCCGCAACCTTATCATATCCCTCTCCACGCTGTGGCGTTATACGCAGCTCTATGAGAGCATTTACTATCTCTGTATCTGTCATATCCCAATTTATCATTGTTTTATATCCGACAATTATATTTTCTTTTTCAAGTCCGGCTATAATCGCATTGACCTCTTCTTCGGTTTTTCCCGTCATTCTGGCGACCTGTTCACGGGTTATGGTCGGTCCGTTTTCTTCAAGAATTTTAAGAATATTAATTGTATCATTCATTGCTAAAGCCTCCAAAGTACTAATTAGATTTATTATACAACATTTTAATGCAAATTTCCATACATTTTTAAAATTTTTTTAAAAATTATCGATTAATTATTTCAATCGCCTTTTGAAGCTGGATATCATCTTCAATTGCTGACTCCGAAAGAACGAAGTTTTCATCAGCTTCAACAAAAATATCGGGTTCAATTCCTATATCTTGAATACAAACTCCGTTCGGTGTGTAATATTTCGATGTTGTTACACTCAATCCACTTCCGTCGGCAAAAGGAATGACAGATTGAACAACACCCTTTCCGAAAGTTTTTGTTCCGACAATTGTTGCTTTATTATAATCCTTAAGTGCACCTGTCAAAACCTCCGAAGCGGAAGCACTGTTTGAATTAACCAAAACTACTATCGGCATATCAAGTTCATTTGAATCGGACTTATACTCTTCTCGATTTCCGAACTTATCCTCTGTATATGTTATTATCCCCTCCGGCAGGAGCAAATCCGCAATATTTTTCACAACATCAAGACTTCCACCGGGATTATTTCTCAAGTCTATAATAAGCTTATTCATTCCGCTTTCTTTGAGACCGTTCAGCTTTTCGGAAAATTCATCATATGTATCTTTTCCGTCCTTTTCGTCGGAAGTGCTGTTAAATGCCGAAATTCTCATATATCCGACGGAATTTTGTATCATTTTTGCCTTCACCGATTGGTACGCCAAAACCTCACGAATAATTTTTATATCCTGCTGTTTTGAGTCACGGAGAATTTTTAAATCAAGCTCCGTTCCGACAACATCTTCAAGTCCGTCTCCACGCATAACCGAAACAGCTTTTTCAAGCTCCTCACCCGTATATTTGACAGAATCAACCTCCAAAATAACATCTCCGTGTCTGACACCTGCTTTTTGTGCGGCACTATCCTCCATTACAGATGAAACAATAATTCTGTTTTCTTCATCGACTGTTACGGCAATACCTATTGTATATGAGCTGTTTTTCAAATTATCTGTATAATGCTTAAACTGTTCCTTTGAATAATAATTTGTGTATCTGTCATTGACGCTCAACGCCAATCCCGATGCGGCACTGTCCGCCATAACATCTTCATCGATATCGTAGAAGCCTTTTTCATTTATTATTTGATTGATAGCGGCAACCTTTTTTACAACATCATTATTATACGGTTTTAGCACAATTCCGTAATATGTTCTTGTAAAAAGCAATGATGCGGCGGCAGTTATTATAACGGTTTTTAAAGTTTTATTCAAGAAATAGCCTCCCTTAAAAATAAATAGCAAATAATATATTACTATGACAATATAAT
>CAZGZZ010000023.1:0-29228 GCA_964530315.1 uncultured Lachnospiraceae bacterium | reverse complement strand
AAATATATCAAATAGATATTGATTTTGTTTAAAAAAAGTGTTAATATATATTATGAGTATGTTTGTTTTTTGTCAAACACATACGCTAAGGATTAAATTAAGGAGGAGATTCCATTGGCAAGAAAAATGAAAACTATGGATGGTAATAACGCTGCCGCTTATGCATCATACGCATTTACGGATGTTGCGGCTATCTATCCTATCACACCATCTTCTACAATGGCTGAAGTAACAGATAAATGGGCTGCAGCCGGACAGAAGAACATTTTCGGACAAACCGTTAAGGTAACCGAAATGCAATCAGAAGCAGGTGCCGCAGGTACTGTGCACGGCTCATTGACAGCAGGTGCTCTTACAACAACCTACACAGCATCACAAGGTTTATTGTTGATGATACCCAATATGTATAAAATAGCAGGTGAATTGCTCCCTTGCGTATTCAATGTTTCTGCAAGAGCATTGGCTTCACACGCACTTTCAATCTTTGGAGATCACCAGGATGTTATGGCTTGTCGTCAGACAGGCTTTGCAATGCTTGCATCAACAAATCCGCAGGAAGCTATGGATTTGGGTGCGGTTGCACACTTGACAACAATCAAGGGAAGAGTTCCATTTCTTCACTTCTTCGATGGTTTCAGAACATCTCACGAATACCAGAAGGTTGCTTGCTGGGATTATGAAACATTGGCTAAAATGGTTGATTGGGACGCATTGAATGCTTTCAGAAGAGGTTCATTGAATCCTGAGCATCCTGCACAAAGAGGTACTGCACAGAACCCTGATATTTTCTTCCAGGCTAAAGAAGCAGTAAACAAGTATTATGATGCAATTCCTGAATTGACACAGGAATATATGGACAAGGTTAATGCCGAAATCGGTACAGACTATAAATTGTTCAACTACTACGGTGCGGCTGACGCAGAACAGGTTATAATCGCTATGGGTTCGGTTTGTGATACAATATCCGAAACTGTTGATTACTTGAACGCAAACGGACAAAAGGTTGGTTTGATTAAAGTAAGACTTTACAGACCTTTCTCCGCAAAACACCTCATCGATGCAATCCCCGATACAGTTAAGAAGATTTCAGTTCTTGACAGAACAAAGGAATCGGGTTCTGTAGGCGAGCCGTTGTATCTTGATGTTGTTGCGGCATTGCAAGGCTCAAAATTCCAGGGTTGTGAAATTTATTCAGGTCGTTACGGTTTGGGTTCAAAGGATACAACTCCTGCACAAATTATTGCTGTATATAACAACGCTGATAAGAGAAGATTTACAATCGGTATTGTTGACGATGTAACAAATCTTTCACTTCCTATCGGTGAGAACCCCGATACAACACCGAAGAACATCACAAGCTGTAAGTTCTGGGGCCTCGGTGCGGACGGTACTGTAGGTGCTAATAAGAACTCTGTTAAGATTATCGGTGACCACACTGATATGAATGTTCAGGCTTATTTTGACTATGACTCAAAGAAGTCGGGCGGTTTGACAGTTTCTCACTTGAGATTCGGTGATGCAAAGATTACATCAACATATCTTATCAACAAGGCTGACTTTGTTGCTTGTCACAAGGCTTCATACATCAGACAATACGATATGGTATCCGATGTTAAGCCCGGCGGTGTATTCCTTTTGAACTGTTCTTGGAATCAGGAAGAGTTGGAAGAACATATTCCGGGACAAGTTAAGAAGTATATTGCTGATAACAACATTCAGTTCTATACAATTGACGGTGTTAAGATTGGTAAGGAAATCGGACTAGGAAACAGAATCAACACTGTATTACAGTCTGCATTCTTTACACTTGCAAACATCATTCCTGCTGAAGATGCAATTAAGTATATGAAAGATGCCGCTACAGCTTCTTATTCAAAGAAGGGTGATGCAATCGTTAAGATGAATCACGATGCTATCGATGCAGGTGCTAAACAAATCGTCAAGGTTGAAGTTCCCGAAAGCTGGAAGAATGCTGAAGCTGAAGATTTGAGCATTAAGCATGACGGCGAAGGCAAGCTTGTTGATTATGTAAACAATGTGCTTGTTCCCGTAAACCAATTCAAAGGTATGCAGCTTCCTGTTTCAACATTTGAACCTTATGTAACAGGTGAAGTTCCACTCGGATCTGCTGCTTTTGAAAAGAGAGGTATTGCGGTTGATGTTCCTGTATGGAATCCTGAAGCTTGCTTGCAGTGCGGATTGTGTTCATATGTATGTCCTCACGGATGTATCAGACCTGTTGTTTTGACAGAGGAAGAGAAGAACAATGCTCCTGAAGGAACAAAATATATCGGTATGAAGCAGATGGACGGAATGTATTATGCAATTGCTGTATCTGTTCTTGACTGTACAGGTTGCGGCTCTTGTGTAAATGTATGTCCTGAAGTTAAGGGCAGTAAGGCTCTTTCAATGCAGTCATTGGATAGCCAGCTTGATGTTCAAGCGGCATTTGATTACGGCATTAAGCTTGACACAAAGCCATCAGTATTTGATAAATTCAAAATCAACACAGTTAAGGGATCACAGTTCAGAACTCCTTATCTTGAGTTCTCCGGCGCTTGTGCAGGCTGTGGTGAAACACCTTACGCTAAACTTATAACTCAATTGTTCGGTGACAGAATGTACATTGCAAATGCAACAGGTTGTTCTTCAATCTGGGGCGGCTCTGCACCTTCAACACCTTATACAGTAAACAAAGAGGGAAGAGGTCCTGCATGGGCTAACTCATTGTTTGAGGACAATGCAGAATACGGATACGGTATGTATTTGGGTCAGAAAGCATTGAGAGAAACAAACATTGCAAAACTCGAAAAGATTGCAGAACAAGCTCCCGAAACAAAGCCTGCTATCGATAAGTTTATCGAAACAAAAGAACTTGGCTTTGAAAACAAGGTTGCAACAGATGAATTGTTAAAGGCAATCGCTAATGTAAATTCACAGGAAGCTAAAGATGTATTGGCTGACAAAGAGTATCTTGCAAAGAAATCTGTTTGGGTATTCGGCGGTGACGGCTGGGCATACGATATCGGCTTCGGCGGTGTTGACCATGTATTGGCATCGGGTGAAGATGTAAACATTATGGTATTCGATACAGAAGTTTACTCAAACACAGGCGGTCAGTCTTCAAAAGCAACTCCTACAGGTGCTATCGCACAGTTTGCGGCAGCAGGTAAGGTTGTTAAGAAGAAAGACCTTGCGGCAATTGCAATGAGCTACGGTTATGTATATGTAGCACAGATTGCACAGGGTGCTGACTATAACCAGTGCTTGAAAGCTATGCTTGAAGCTGAAAGCTACAACGGTCCTTCATTGATTATTGCTTACGCTCCATGTATCAACCACGGTATTAAGGGCGGAATGAGCATTGCACAGACAGAAGAAAAGAAAGCTGTTGAAACAGGTTATTGGCACTTGTTCAGATATGACCCAAGACTTGCAATGGAAGGAAAGAATCCGTTCCAACTTGATTCAAAAGAGCCAAAGGCTAACTATGAAGACTTCATTATGGGCGAAGTTCGTTACAACTCACTTGCTCGTTCAAATCCTGAAAGAGCAAAGGAATTGTTCCAGAAGGCAGCCGATGATGCAAAGGCTAAATATGAACGCTTGGTGGAATTGGCTAAATAATTCCCAATAAGCTGAAAAAAATCGGTACACTTATTAAGTGTGCCGATTTTTGTTTTAGATGATGGTATTGTGATAAGCATAAATATGTAGTCTGTGATATAAGCTGTAAAGCGGACGGCTAAAATGAATCATAAAGAACAACATCGTCAATCGGTTTGGATTTATAGTGCATTTCAATCGGTTCCGCTTCCGGATGAGGATATCCCATAACTAACAATGCAAGCGGTTCAATATTTTTTGGGATATTAAATTCTTCACGCATGGCTGTGGGGTTAAAGTGCATAACCCAGCACACACCGACACCGATATTCTGTGCTTCAAGCATCATATATGTTGCAACTATAGCACTGTCAACGGGAGCGGAAATTGCACCGTCATAAGGTCTTGTCCATGTTTCTTCTTTGTTGTAGCAAACAAGCATTGCACAAGGAGCATTGAAATGACATTTCGTGCATTTTTTTAGTTTTTCTATGGCATTGTCTGTGTTTAACACAAGAATTCTCTGCGGCTGATAGTTACAGCCTGTTGGAGCTAAATGCCCCGCATTAAGTATTTTGTCAATATCCTCTTTTGCAAGATGCATTTCTTTAAATTTTCTTACGGAATATCTGTCAGTTATAACATTTTCAAAATCCATTATTGTTTCCTCCTGAATGTATTTATGCTATAAGTATAATATAAAAAAATAAAAAGTTCAAGTGAAAATTCAAAATCGAACAATAAGCGTGTAAATTATTTAAAATCTATGATTTTGGAGGTGGTTTATGTTATAATCGACATAGACGGAATTTTATTGCATAATATTCGTAAAAACCTAACGGATTTTGTAGCTATTCAACCGATGAGTCAATTGACGGTGTCGTTAAAATAAAAAATTGTCGAGGGAGAAGTGTGTAATGTTGAAATCACAACTCCGGGCGAGTATGTGTGGGTTGAATTTGCAGGTGATTTCGCCGATGGAGCGGTTAAAGATATGAAATCACTTACCGGAGAAGGAGTCGTAGCGTATGTATCAACCGTTGTCGGAGGAATTACGGAAAAAGTAACACTTCCGAACAGACGCTTTTATTGTCCGGAAACGACAATGCATATAAAGCTTATGATGAGAAGCTTAAAATGTGGTATGTTTCGTTAAAGAATAATGAAACGGGAGTGTTTAAACTTCATTTTGTATCTGTTCCGCAAGATAAAGCAGAGGTCATCATTCTTGGGAAAACATACGCATATAAAACTGCAACAGCTTATCAATATATTCCCACAAAAACCGGATTTTACAGGCTCTATTTTAATGAAAATCAATTAGATTATTTCAGTGGAGAAAAAAAGGTGCTTGAGGTTTATGATTCACACGGAGACAGACAGTTATATATAGACACGCTAATCCCACCGACTTCCGAGTCTGAATTTGATTATGTTTATAGAGGGTATTATCTTGAAAAAGGAGAAACATATGTATTTCGGGCAGAAAACGGATATGTGGAATTTAATTTGAAGAAAGAAAAAGAATACAAAAAGTCCGAACCGATAACCATCAGTGAAAATTGCAGGCTTTATACATATTCTGTGATTGACGGTGTGCAGAGTGAAATAGGCGTTTACAGATACAAAATAGACAAAACTCCTGTGGAAAAGCCGATTATGAATGGATATTGGTCGAGTTATGCAGGTAAGGAATTTGTTGAAATTACTTGTGATGAGGGAGATATATATTATAAAACTATGTTCGGCACAGATCAATATAAAAAATATACTGTCGGTAAAAGTATTGAAGTTCCGTTGGGAGGCGTTTTGGTGGCTTATGCAAAGATAGGTAATGTTAAAAGTAAGATAAAGGTATATTGATTGAAAGTCGTGTATTTGAAGCGAAAGCTTTATTTGAAGTGCCTATGGAAATGATAAATGAGGCAAAGTATGCAAAGTTTTTTTGGTGGGATGATTTAAAGAATTTAATTCCGGTCGCAGATAGTAAAAGCATTGATTTAAAATGATGCGAAGTTGAACATAGATTAATAAGCAAAACAGATGACAGCCGCCCCGACAGGGGCGGCTGTTTATGCTATATTGTTGTGAATTTGATGTTTAATCGGAGCAACCGTTCAAGCATTTGATGAGGCAGGCGGTTGAAGTTAAGGTTAAACTGAAAAATGCAAAAAGTGCACCGGTTATGACCGCACCGGTGACGCTTGAAAGTGCAAATTCTATGCCGAGAAGAACAACAGAAGCCGCTATGCTTCCCAAAGCCCCTGTCAAAACGGCAGTTGTTGACGGACAAAGGCATTCCGATGAACACATATCACGACGAAATACTGCCGGAATAAGCATTAGGGCAAGATATGCAACACCGATTCCGAAAACAACCCACAAAAAAGCGGATGTTGTTGCTATAAATCCCGTTACACGGAAAAATGCCGCAAAAATACCGATAATTATACTCACAGCAACCGAAAACAGTGTACAGCTCATTTTACAATTGCAATTACACATTTGTTATCACCTCCCACTAATAGTATATGTTTTTAAAGCTTGATTTGATAGTTAATATTTTTGCTTCGATAAATATTTTTGAAAAATATCGATAATTGATTGAAAAAAAATTTTTGATGTGTTATAATAATACGATAAACAGAAACTGCGTTTGGGGGTGAGGCAAAAATGAAGATTACCGACAGTGAAATTGAAAGAATATCATCTGCGAACATATACAAACGGGGGATTGAATATCTCAAAAAGGGCAGAATTCACATAAAAACCCGTGAAGAAAACGGAATTACAGCAATTGCCGACGGTGAAAATGTATATAGTATAAGAATAGATTTTGACGGCGACAAAATTCAAAACACCTTTTGCACCTGTACTTATTTCAAAACAATGGGCACTCCGTGCAAGCATATTGTGGCAACTTTGAAGAAGCGTCAGGCAGAACTGTTGCAGAGGGACACATATGAGGATAAAAACGACAGCCTTGCACAATATCTGTGTTCACGATTTGCGGACAATTGCTTTATGAAAAAAAGGCTGAATCTGAAATTTATTTTCGGAATAACGACTACCCCTGAAAGAAAATGCAGTTATGCAATTGAAATTTTATGCGGTTTTGACGAGGTGAAAAGCGTTGAACGGGCGGATGAATTTCTCGAAAGCTATCAAAACGGTACGGATTTTAAGATTTCCAAGCATACACCATTGAATTCCTCAAGCTATTCAATCGGTGAAAATGAAGAAGAAATAATGAATATTTTGGTCGAGGCGTATCAAAATCGATTAACCGACGGAGGATATACGCCGAGAATTTCAAGAATTTATCTTGCGGCAAAAACAGCTAAAAGATTGTTGCCTTACCTGTTAAAATGTGATTGTGATTACTATTATAACTCAATGCAGTTAAAAGACTACAGAGTTTTGGAAGAGAATCCCGATATATTGATTGATATAGATGCTACCGATGATGAAATATCTTTAAATGTTTCGGAGAGCGGTGTTGCACTTTTCCCCGACGGAAGCTGGTATTTGTATAACGACAGCTTTTACCATACGGACAGTGAATGGCGTGAATGGTTTATGCCGATATATAATGCGTTGATGACAGAGAGCAGAACGCAGATAGATTTTAAGGATGGTGCAAGAATTGATTTTGCAACATATGTTTACCCGAAAATCAGAAACAAGCAAGGTGTTATAACAAACGGTGTTGATTCTATTCTCGTGACTGAAAAACCTGTTTTTTCGGTTTATCTGGACTATGACAAAAGTATTGTCACGGCTGTTATAAAGGCTCGTTACGGTACAATTGAAATAAGAATGCCCGATGACGGTTATGACAGTTCAAAAATAGTCATTCGTGACATACAAAAGGAAGAGGAACTTTTATCGTTCTTTTCGGGTTTTGCATATTCGGGCGGAACATACACACTTTTTGAATCGGAGGATATTTATCGATTTGTTACCGAAAAAATCGATAAAATTTCAAAAATTGCAACTGTATATGCAAGCGACGGATTTTCATCTCTTCGGAGCGGAAAAAATATTGAAGTCAAAACAAATGTCAGCTATAAAAGTACGCTTAATTTGTTTGAGGTTGGGTTTGAAACAGAGCTGACAGCGGAAGAAATCAGCGGAATTTTAAATTCTGTCAGAACAAAAAAGGATTATTATCGCTTGAAGGACGGAAGCTTTCTTACAATAGATGAGGAAAATGCCGAAAAATTTATGTTTTTTGACGGTTTAAATTTTTCCGAAAAGGATATAAAAGCCTCAAAAAAACAGATTTCAAAGTATTATGCTCTTTACCTGAAAACTCTTGCCGATAATGGAAATGTGACCGCAGATAAGGCTTTTTACGAACTTTTGGAGAGTATAGATAATATTTCGTTGGATATTCCCGATTACCTTTCGGATGTTTTGAGAGATTATCAAAAGAAAGGCGTTTTGTGGATAAAACAGCTTTCGGAGCTTGGATTCGGCGGTATTCTTGCCGATGATATGGGTTTGGGAAAAACTCTTGAGGTCATAGCTTTTGTTATGAGCGAGAAAAGAGAAAAGCCGGCTTTTGTTGTCGCGCCGAGTGCTCTTGTTTATAACTGGGAAAATGAAATAAACAAATTTGCACCGAATGCAAAAACAGTGATTGTTGACGGTACGAAGGAAGAAAGAGAAGCGGCTGTGGAAAAGACGGATGATGCCGATTTTGTCATAACATCATATCCTTTGTTAAGAAGAGATATTTCGATGTATGCGGATAAAGAATTTTCATATATGTTCATCGATGAATCACAAAATATAAAAAATCCCGATACAATGAGTGCAAAAGCGGTGAAGAAAATTTTTGCACAAAGAAAATTTGCACTTTCGGGAACTCCGGTTGAGAACAATCTGACGGAACTGTGGTCGGTTTTTGATTTTGTGATGAGAGGATATTTGAATACAAGACGGGAATTTTCAAAAATTTACGATAAGATAAAATCGGAGGAGGACGGCGTTCGTGAGCTTGAGGAACTGCGAAAAAAAATCAAGCCGTTCGTGTTAAGAAGATTGAAAACCGATGTTTTGCACGAATTGCCCGAAAAAATTGAAAATACAATTTATTGTGAGCTTGAGCCTGAACAAAAGAAACTGTATGCATCATATCTTGCGGTGGCAAGGAATGAAGTCGGAGAACTTATAGGAACAAGTGACGGCGGATTTAAAATTTTAATGCTTCTTTTGAGATTAAGGCAGATATGTTGTCACCCGTCATTATTTGATATAAACTACAAAAAAGAGAGCGGAAAACTTTTGTTCTTGATGGAATTGATAGATTCCGCACTTTTACAGGGAAGAAGAATATTAATTTTTTCACAGTTCACATCTATGCTTGATTTGATAAAAGCAAAGCTAAAGGAGAAAAATCTTTCGTATTTCTTTATAGACGGAAAAACTCCGTCAAAAAAACGCACGGAAATGGCGGATATGTTTAACGGCGGAGAAAAAAATCTCTTTCTTGTATCTTTAAAAGCAGGCGGAACCGGACTCAATCTCACCGGTGCGGATATGGTTATACATTATGACCCTTGGTGGAACCCTGCGGTTATGGCGCAGGCTACCGACCGTGCACACAGAATAGGACAGACAAAAGCCGTTCAGGTTATAAAACTTGCGGCAAAGGGTACAATAGAAGAACAAATTTTAAAATTACAGGAAACAAAACAAAATTTGGCAGACAGTATCATAAAAAAGAACGACAAAACCATTTCGGGACTTTCAAAGGAAGAAATACTGTCGCTGTTTGAATAAACGGAGGAATTTATGAATTTTTCAAACTTAAATGATATGCAAAGGGAAGCGGTTATAACAACGGAGGGACCACTCCTTGTTTTGGCAGGTGCGGGAAGCGGAAAAACGACCGTGCTTGTGAATAGAATTGCTTATATGATGAAGAATAACGGTGTTTCGCCATATAATATTTTAGCAATAACATTTACAAACAAAGCCGCAAACGAGATGAAAACAAGAATTGAAACAATAATAGGCAATGCTTCGGAGGGAATGTGGATAGGAACTTTTCACTCTTCCTGCGTGAGAATTTTGAGAAATTGCATAGACAGACTCGGATTTGAAAAGAATTTTGTCATATATGATTCGGACGATACAAAAACAGTAATTAAGGACTGTTTGAAAGAATTGAATTTGGATGATAAAATTTTCAGCCCGAAATCGGTTGCCTCACAGCTCGGGAAAGCAAAGGACGAAATGATTGAGCCTGACGAGTATGCGGCAAAATACACAAATGATTACCGTCTTTCAAGGATTGCTCAAATATATGAGCGTTATCAGGAAAAATTAAAAAAGAACAATGCACTCGATTTTGATGATTTGATATTCTTTACCGTTAAAATTTTGAGGGAAAACGAAGATGTTTTGCGTATATATCAAAATAAATTCCGATACATAATGGTTGACGAATACCAGGATACAAGCACGGCACAGTATATGCTGATAAGTCTGATTGCATCGGGGACAAGAAATATATGTGCCGTGGGTGATGACGACCAGAGTATTTATAAATTCAGAGGTGCGAACATAAGAAATATCCTTGATTTTGAAAAGGAATTTTCCGATGCGAAGATAATAAAGCTCGAACAGAACTATCGCTCAACAAAAAAGATTTTGAATGCGGCAAATTCGGTTATAAGGAATAACAATGAAAGAAAGTCAAAAACTCTCTGGACGGGCAATGATGAGGGCGATGCGATAAGCCTGTTTACGGGAAACAACGAAAGAGAAGAAGCATCGTTTGTTGCACAGCAGATAGAAAAGGCTGTTGCAAACGGTGCAAGATATTCCGACTTTGCAATTTTGTACAGAACCAATGTTCAGTCACGAGTGATAGAAGATACCTTTATAAGAAATGTTATACCGCACAAAATTTTGTCGGGATTGCGCTTCTATGACAGAAAGGAAATTAAGGATATAATTGCATATTTGCGTGTTATATTAAATCCGAATGATGATGTCAGCGTTATGCGAATTATTAACGAACCGAAAAGGGGAATAGGCAAAACGACAATGGATAAGGCATCGTTTTTGGCAGGATATCATTCAAAGAGTTTGTATAAGATTATATCTGAACCGGACAAATACCCCGAAATTATAAGAGCAAGCTCAAAATTCGATTCATTTACGCAAATGATAGACGATTTGAGAAAACAGAGTAAGTCAATGGAATTGACGAAATTTATCGAAAAGGTTTTGGCTGAAACGGGATATGCGACAGCACTTGAAATCGAGAATACGATAGAGTCGCAGACAAGGCTTGAAAACCTTAAGGAATTTATTTCGGTTGCGGCTGAATTTGAGAAAAACGACGATGAGGCAAGCTTTGAAGCTTTTTTGGAAAATGTAACGCTGATATCGGGAATAGATACATACGATGAATCGGAGGATTATGTTGTTATGATGACGGTCCACAGTGCAAAGGGTCTTGAATTTCCTACGGTATTCCTGATAGGAATGGAGGACGGTTTGTTCCCGTCATTAAAAGGAAATTCCGAAAATCAGGACAAAGAGGATTTGGAGGAGGAACGCCGTCTTTGCTATGTTGCAATAACGAGAGCAAAGAAAAAACTCTATATTTCAAATGCACAGATGAGAACAATTTTTGGACAGACAACCTATCAAAGACCGAGCCGATTTATCGATGAAATCGATTCAAAGCACTTGAAAAACGAATCAAAATCTCCCAAAACGGCTGTTAATTCACACATATCGGGATTGGGAAGAAAGATTACGGCGTTTAAGCCTATAACAATTGATTCCGCTCCTGCGGCGGTAGAACAGGAATTCAGCCGTGGAGATGTTGTTCATCATGCAAAATTCGGAAGAGGTTTTGTCGTTAATGCAAAGAAATACGGAAAGGATACGCTGGTTGAGGTTAATTTTGACAGCGTGGGAACAAAACAGCTTATGGCAAACTTTGCAAAGCTGAAAAAAGAAGAATAAAGGAGAAAAGAGATTATGAGACTGGATAAATATTTAAAGGTGTCAAGACTTATTAAAAGAAGAACCATTGCAAACGAAGCATGTGATGCCGGAAGAATAAGTGTCAACGGTAAGGCTGCAAGAGCGTCTTATGATGTTAAAGAAGGCGATGTGATAGAAATATCTATGGGAGAAAGACTCTTAAAGGTTCGTGTTCTTGACATAAAGGAGCATGTTTTGAAGAATGATGCGGCACTTTTATATGAGGTGTTGGCATAAAAAATAAAAACCTTTTCATATAATTTAATTAGTAAATTTATGGGGAGGAAAAATAATGTTAAACGATAAAAACACACTGCAAAAAAATCACGGAATTTGTCTTGAGGAAAGAAAAGAGCTGTCGGTTAAAGGCGTGGAAAGAGTCGATTTCTTTTCGGACAGGGAAATAAATCTTGTGACGGTGATGGGAAAACTTTTAGTAAAGGGCGAAAAGCTTCACATAGAAAACCTGAATGCCGAAACGGGAGATTTCTTTGCGACGGGGAGGGTTTTTTCTATGGTTTATTCAAAGGCTCCGTCCTCGGGCGGAAGCTTTTTGGAACGCCTGTTTAAGTGATGGGTGGCGGATATGGGAGTAAGCCTTGCTTCGGAGCTTAAAATATTCCTTGCTTGTGTTCTTGCCGGACTTTCGGGCGGAAGTATATATGATATTTTCACTTATTTTTATAAGCCCGGAACAAAAAAGCTTTTTGTTTCGTTCGGAGATGCGGTTTTGGCGGTTATTGTGTGCGGAATATGTGTGTCGGTGTTTTATGCCTATGGTTCGTTTGAATTGAGATGGCATATGTTTATCGGACTTTTTTTGGGGATATTGCTTTATTTTTTGCTGTTTAGAGGTGTTTTTGTTTTCGTATTTGAAAAAATATTGAAATTATTTTATTTTATTTTGAAAATACTCTTGACACCGACCTGTTTTTTGTATAAAATTTTAGTAGGATATTTTTTTGTGCCCGTGTGTGCTTTTGTTAAGCTTCTGCTTTTGAGAATTTCGGGCGGAATAAAAAAATCAATAAATAAAAGAGGAAAAGAAAATGGAAGAAGAAAGAAAAAAAAGCACAAAAAAAAGGTCGCTGAAGCTGACAACGGCGGTACTTTTTGCGGTGGTTCTGTTCTTTATCGTTAAGGGAGTTTCGCTCCAGCCGCAGATAACGGGCAATTATGATAAAATTGCAGAGCTTGAATCTCAAATAGAGTATGAACAGCAAAGAGCAAATGAGGTTGATGCAATGAAAGAAAGCGTTGACACCGACGAATATATTGAGAAGATTGCCAGAGAAAAGCTCGGTATGATAAAAAAAGATGAAATAATGTTTATAGATATAACTGGAGAAGAAGAATAAGGATATATTTCTTTGGGAGGAAAACGGTACATATGGCGATAGAGTTAGGAAGCATAATAGAGGGGAAAGTATCCAGAGTAATGCCGTTCGGCGTTTTTGTTGCTTTTGCCGACAATAAAATTGGGTTGGTTCACATTTCGGAAGCCTCGACATCGTATATTGAAAATATCAATGATTTTTTCAAGGTCGGAGATACTGTCAGGGCAAAGGTTATCAAAATCGATGATAACGGTAAGATAAGCTTGTCGGTTAAGGCTGCGGAAAAAAAGAAAGAAAAGAAAAATTTCACAAAGGAAAAGAATAATGGACCTGTCAGACCTGCGGACATCGATTGGGGACGAAAGAATGACAGCGAATTGTCTTTTGAGGACAAATTGAATAAATTCAAACAGGACAGCGATGAGAGAATGCTTGCCCTTAAAAGGAGCAACGACTCAAAACGCTCCGGAGGCTACCGTAGAGGCGGAGGCTCACATTAATTTTTTATAAGGATTGGAGTGCAGAGATATTGAAGCAAACAGCTTGCTTGATTTTTTCTGCACTTTATTGCATATTTAAAGACACAAAAGGAGAACAACTGTGAAAAATAATCTTACAATGTTAATGGATTTTTATGAATTTACAATGTCTAACGGCTTTTTTGAAGAGGGCTTTTGCGATAAAATAGGATATTTTGATATTTTCTTCAGAAAAAATCCCGATGACGGCGGTTTTGCAATAATGGCAGGAGTTGAACAGGCGATAGAATACCTTTCAGACCTGCATTTTGAAAAGGAAGATATTGAATATTTGAGGAGCAAAAAGATTTTTGGCGAGGAATACCTCAAATATTTGGAAAATTTTAAATTTACCTGCGATGTTTGGGCAATTCCGGAGGGTACGCCGATATTTCCGGGAGAACCGATTGTCACGGTAAGAGGTCCCGTTGTACAGGCACAGCTTGTTGAAACAATGCTTCTTTTGATAATAAATCACCAGAGTCTTATTGCTACAAAGGCGAACAGAATTGTCAGAGCTGCAGAAGGACGACCGGTTATGGAGTTCGGTTCAAGAAGAGCCCAGGGAGCTGACGGTGCTGTTTTGGGTGCGAGAGCCGCATATATAGGCGGATGTGTCGGAACAGCCTGTGCGTTGACGGACGAGCTGTATTCCGTTCCGGCACTCGGAACGATGGCACACAGTTGGGTGCAGATGTTTGACACGGAATATGATGCATTTTTGGCATATGCAAAAAATTATCCCGACAGCTGCACACTTTTGATTGACACATACAATGTTTTAAAATCGGGACTTCCGAACGCAATCAAGGTGTTCAAGGAATATCTTGTGCCTAACGGATACAGACCGAAGGGAGTCAGAATTGACAGTGGAGATATAACATACCTTTCAAAGAAATGCCGTGAAATGCTTGATGCTGAAGGTTTTGAGGATTGCGGAATAGTTGTTTCCAATTCTCTTGACGAATATATAATAAGAGATATGCTTTTGCAGGGAGCGAAAATCAATTCATTCGGTGTCGGCGAAAGACTTATAACATCGAAATCATCGCCGGTGTTCGGCGGAGTTTATAAGCTTGCCGCAATTGAGGATGAAAATGGAAATATTATTCCGAAAATAAAAATAAGCGAAAATGTTGCAAAGATAACGACACCGGGATTTAAGCAGGTTTACAGACTTTATTCTTCCGATTCGTCAAAGGCTATTGCCGATGTTATAACAATGCATGATGAGGTTATAGATACAAAGAGCTATGAGCTTTTTGACCCGGAGCATACATGGAAGAAAAAAACGGTGACGGATTTTTATGCAAGACCGCTTCTAAAGCCTATCTTCAAAAACGGAGAATGTGTTTATGACTCTCCGAACATAGAGGCGTTGAGGGAGTATTGCAAGCTTGAAATCGACGGACTTTGGGATGAGGTTAAGAGGTTTGAAAATCCGCATACCTATTATGTTGATATGTCGGTTAAACTTTGGGAATTGAAACAAAAAATGCTGGAGGAATACAGCATATAAAAGGTGAAAAGGCGTGAAAACACAAATATTTGATATAGACAGAAAAAATATCGATAAAGCCGCAATGGAAAAGCTGGGAAAGCTAATAGCGTCGGGCGGATTGGTTGCATTTCCGACCGAAACGGTTTATGGTTTGGGAGCAAATGCGTATGATGCGGATGCGGTAAAGAATATATATGTTGCAAAGGGGAGACCGTCGGATAATCCGCTGATTGTTCATTTTGCCGATGCGGAGTCTGTTAAAGGAGCGGTTTTTGAGCTTACAGATGATGCGAAAAAACTGTTTAAAAAGTTTTCCCCCGGTCCGCTGACAGTGATATTGAGAAAATCGGACAAGATTTCAAAAACAGTTACGGGCGGTCTTGATACTGTGGCTGTAAGAATTCCGTCCAATGAAATTGCAAGAGAGCTTATAAAATGTGCTGGTGTTCCGATTGCCGCACCGAGTGCAAATCTTTCGGGAAAGCCGAGCCCGACAATTGCAAAGCATGTGATATGCGATTTGGACGGACGGGTGGATGCAATTATTTCAGGGGGTGACTGCAACGTCGGAGTTGAGTCAACCATTATAGATTTAAGCGGCGAAGTTCCGGTAATTCTTCGACCGGGAGGAATTACCTATAAGCAAATCAAGGGAATTCTTCCGAAAACTATTATAGATTCACATATTTTGAAATCGGTTGCGGCTGATGAACAGCCGAAATGTCCTGGAATGAAGTATAAGCATTATGCACCCGATGCGGATGTAACAGTTGTTGAGGGAGAAAATGAAAAGGTAAAAGCAAAAATAGACGAACTGCTCAAAAAAAATTCCGATAAGCGATGCGGAGTCATAACTGTCGGAGAAAATAAATATGATGCGGATTTGGTTATCGGCGTTGGAAAAGACAACAAGGAATATGCAAAAAATCTTTTCAGAGTTTTAAGAGAATTTGATGAAAACAAAATAGAGGTGGTTTTTGCGGAGTTTTCGGATGATAACGAATACGGACTTGCCGTTAAAAACAGATTGTACAAATCTGCCGGGAATAAAGTTATCTCGGTAAAATAATAAAAAACGGGAGGAAAAAGGATGAAATTGTCGGAGGTTAGAGATATTCTCAATGCAAAGATTTTGACAGGAGAGGAATTTTTGGAAAAAGAGGTCAATTCAGCTTGCGGCTGTGATTTGATGAGCGATGTTTTGGCGTTTGTCAAGGATAAGGCTTTACTGTTGACAGGTCTTATGAATCCACAGGTTATCAGAACAGCGGAAATGATGGATATTGAAACCATAGTTTTCGTCAGGGGAAAGATGCCGGATGATGCCATTATCGGAATGGCAAAAATGAAAGATATGACAATTATGTCAACGGAGTATCCTTTGTTTGTTGCAAGCGGACTTCTATATTCAAACGGACTTCATAAATGATTTGCGGAGGGGATGGCATGACAGGATTAAATTTGCATTTTGATGTTGACGGTAATGATTTCACTTATGCCGGAGATTGTTCGAGCAAGGTAAAAAAAATGCTCACAAAATTGGGAATGGACCCTTCGGTTATAAGAAAAACCGCAATTGCTATGTATGAGGGCGAAATAAATATGGTTATACACGCAAACGGCGGAACGATTGATGTAAGTGTTGATAAAGATAAGATTGTTGCTGTCCTAAAGGATACAGGTCCGGGTATAAAGGATGTTGAAAAAGCGATGCAGGAGGGTTTTTCAACTGCAACAAATCAAGTCAGAGAGCTTGGCTTCGGTGCCGGCATGGGATTGCCTAATATGAAGAAATATTCGGATGAAATGCATATTGACACGGTTATAGGAGAGGGAACGACGGTAAAGCTTGTTTTTTATTGTTCATAATACAATCGTGTTTGATGAATGTAAAGGAGTTTTGTTAAATGGCAGAAAATTATTGGCATTCGGTAATGCTTGAAAAGGAATTTTGCAAAGGCTGCACCACCTGTCTTAAACACTGCCCGACTCAAGCAATAAGAATACAAAAAGGAAAAGCTAAAATTTTAAAAGAGCATTGCATAGATTGCGGAGAATGTATCCGTGTTTGTCCGTATCATGCAAAAAAAGCCGTGACGGACGGCTTTGATGCTTTGAATAAATTCAAATACAGCGTGGCACTTGTGCCGCCGTCATTCTGTGCACAGTTTTCAAAAACGGAAAATGTGGATATGATGCTGACGGCACTCAAATATATCGGATTTGATACGGTCTTTGAAGTCGCAAGAGGAGCACAAAGAGTAAGTGAAGAAACAAGAAAGGTTATAAAAAGTAACGAATTGCTAAAACCCACGATATCGTCGGCGTGTCCGGCAGTGACTAGACTTATTGCGATAAGATTTCCGAACTTGATACCGAATATTATTCCATTCAGGTCACCGATGGAAATTTCGGCGGTTCAGGCAAGAAAGGAAGCTGTTTTAAAAACGGGTTTAAAACCGGAGGAAATCGGAATAGTTTTTATTTCTCCTTGTGCCGCAAAGGCAACAGAAATAAGAAATTCGGTGACGAGTGCATCAAGACTTATTGATGCCGTGGTATCGCTTAAGGATACATATTTGAAAATGGCACAAACTATAAATAAATTCCGTGATGAGGATATAGAAGCGTTGAGCGTGTCCGGCAGTGAGGGAATTATGTGGGCATTGCCCGGCGGTGAGGCTGATGCTTCGGGAGTTGAAAGACATATTTCGGTTGACGGTATAAGCAATGTGATAAAAGTTTTTGAAGATATTGAGGACGGAAAGCTTAATGATATAGAATATGTCGAAGCACTTGCCTGTACGGGAGGATGTGTCGGCGGACCGCTGACTGCGGAAAATTGTTTTGTTGCGGAGTCACGCTTAAAAAGGGTATGTAACAAAACGGAAAACAATGCGGCAAAAATCGATAGAGATGTTGATGTTTATTGGGATAAGCCACTTATGTATCGCCCGGTTATGAATTTGGACGATAATGTGGAAATTGCAATGCAAAAGCTTATTAAAATAGAAGAAATTTATGAACGCCTGCCCAAAATCGACTGCGGCTCTTGCGGTTCGCCGTCTTGTCATTCTCTTGCAGAGGATATTGTAAGAGGATATGCGGATGAAACCGACTGCGTTTTCAGACTTCGTGAAAAAATAAGCGATTTGGTTGAACAGATGTCGGAAATAGACAGAAATCACAAGATAAAATCGGAGGAGTAAAATGAAAATAAAGGAATTACTGTCAAACGGTTTTGAGTTGGTTTGCGGTGATGAGGAAAAGGAATTGAAAGGATGTTACATCGGGGATTTGTTAAGCCTTTCGATGAGCAAAGTTCAAAAAGACAATGTGTGGATAACAATTCAAAGTAATATAAACATTGTTGCTGTGGCATCACTTGCCGAAGCCGGATGTATTGTTATATGCGACGGATTTTCTCCGGATGACGGTGTTTGTGAGAGAGCAAAAATGCAGGAGGTCGCAATACTAAAAACGGATTTGCCGGCATTTGAAGCCGCAAAAATTCTTATGGACAAGGGAATATGAGGGGGGATTTTAATGTTATCACCGTATTTGAAAAGAATATTGATAGATGTACTGTTGGTTGTTGCATTGATACTCGGAGGACTCTATGTTGTTGAAATATTTGTTGACTTTTTGATTTCTCTGTTTCACTTTGAAGGAACCGTGAATATTTCATCTATAGTTTATTGTGTTCAGAGAGTGTTGGTCATTTTGTTGCCGCTTTTTTTGCTGACTGCGGTCAACAGACTGCCGAAGTTAAAGATTTTACAGGTTGTATTTTTTGCAATCGGAGTATGCTATTTGCTTGCAAATACTTGGATTATCAATTATATGTTTGCAAATAATCCGATGGATTTGTTATATGGCAGTATTCCAAAGTGGTTTTATCACGGAGAATTGGGAAAAACGGCTCAAGCGGCATGGGAAAATCTTGTGACATTTCAATACGACAAAGCAATGGTATTTAATTATCTTGTCTGGGATTCATATGACTTGTGGGCTTTGGTGTTCAGCACACTTATCGGTATTATGTATATACGGCTTGCACTTGTTCTTGATATGGGACGCTCAAAGGTGTTGAAAAAATATTTATGGATTAATATTTTGCTTTTGGTTTTACCATTCATATATAATATGCTCATAAGACAAAGATGGATGGTGTCGGGAACTTGGGCGACAAGAAATGTATTTTTGACTTTTGAAGCATTTTTTGTTTATGCAGCACTTGTTATGGCGGCAACATCACGAACATTTTGGCACGATGTGCTTTGGTAAAAAAATACTGTGTGGAAGCAATTGCTTCTACACAGTATTTTTTTAGGCGTTGGTTTTCAAATAGTTTTTTATCGCACGCAGTGTTTCGTCTGAAATAACATGCTCTATCTTGCAGGCATCAGAGGCGGCTGTATCTTCCGTTACACCGATACTGATTAGAAATTTCGATAAAACAGTGTGGCGTTCAAAGATTTTTTTTGCAGTTGTTTTTCCTTTTGAAGTCAAAGTGAGCAGACCGTCGTCCGCCATCTCCAAATATCCGCCGTTTTTCAAAAGTCCGACCGCTCTTGAAACGCTTGGTTTTGAATAACCCATATGTTCGGCAATGTCAATGCTTCTTACCGAATTTGATTTTTGAGAAAGAATATATATAGTTTCAAGATACATTTCGGCTGATTCTTGTAAATGCATAGCTAATACCTCCGCAACAATTACAAAAATTATATCATAATATCGAAAAAAATTCAAGTATTTCACAAAAAAATTAAAATTGCTATTGACAAAAATATACAGCTGTGATAGAATACATACAGTTAGCAAAGACTAATTGCTTTTTTGCGTGAGGTTAGCGGTAACTAATTGGTTTTTGGCAGGTGAAACATATGAACTTGAAAGCGGCACAGGAAGGGAAAGAATACATAGTAAGACAGATTGAAACCGGTGATGAGGAATTGAATGCATTTTTATTCTCTCTCGGATGTTACAGCGGCGAGACAATAACGGTTGTTTCACACCTAAAGGGAGGATGTGTTGTATCGATTAAGGACAGCAGGTATAATATAGATAACCAATTGGCGGAGGCAATCATTATTTAACAATTTAGAAATTAAGCGGATTTTCCGCTGTTTCTTTTGTTCGAAGGTTAGCTTTGACTAACTGTAAAAAGTGTATAAAATTTAAGGAGGAATATATTATGAGAATTGCATTGACAGGTAACCCGAATTCGGGAAAAACCACGATGTATAATGCACTGACCGGAAGAAATGAAAAGGTCGGCAACTGGGCGGGCGTAACCGTCGAAATGAAAGAGCACCACATAAAGAAAGCGTATTACAAGGGAAACGAGGATTTGATTGCCGTTGATCTGCCGGGTGCATATTCAATGTCGCCGTTCACATCGGAGGAAAGTGTAACAAGTGATTATGTTAAAAGGGAGAACTCCGATGTAATCATAAACATAGTTGATGCAACCAATTTGAGCAGAAGCTTGTTCTTCACAACACAGCTTATGGAGTTGGGTATTCCCGTTGTAGTTGCACTTAACAAAAGTGATATCAACAGAAAAAAAGAAACAAAAATAGACATAGAGATGCTTTCTGATAAGCTTTCATGCCCTGTTATCGAAACAATTTCGGTATCATCGGACGGTTTGAAAGCAGTTATCGAAGCGGCTGTCGGTGCGGTAGGCAAAAAGCAGAAAGCAGTTTATAACAGCGGAAATGTTGATTTGTCCAGCCGTGAAGCTGTTGAAGCCGATGACCGCAAAAGATTTGATTTTGTTAATAAAATCGTTAAAGAAGTCGAAACAAGAAAAATTTTGACAAAGGACAGAAACTTCGGCGATAAGATTGATGCTGTTTTGACAAATAAATGGCTCGGTATTCCGATTTTTGCCGTTGTTATGTATCTGGTGTTCCAGATTTCGCAGGTTTGGGTCGGAACTCCGATTGCGGACTTGCTTGTTGGCTGGCTTGAAACTTTCCGGGAATGGGTAGGCGGACTTTTGGAAAATGCAAATCCGCTTTTGTCGGCACTTTTGGTTGACGGTGTAATCGGCGGTGTTATTGCCGTTGTCGGATTCTTGCCGCTTGTTATGGTAATGTATTTCTTGATTGCACTTTTGGAAGATTGCGGATATATGTCTCGTGTTGCTGTTGTGCTTGACCCGATATTCAAAAAAGTGGGTCTTTCGGGAAAATCGGTAATTCCTTTTGTTATCACAATCGGATGTGCCGTTCCGGGAATTATGGCAAGCCGTACAATTCGTAATGAGCGTGAACGCCGTGCAACGGCTATGCTTGCTCCGTTTATGCCTTGCGGTGCGAAAATTCCGATTATTTCGCTTTTTGCCGGAACATTCTTCAATAATGCAGGTTGGGTTAGTACTGTAGCATATCTTTCAGGTATTGTTTTGATATTCTTCGGAGCATTGCTTGTTAATAAAATTACAGGTAACAACAAGAAGAAATCATTCTTCATCATTGAATTGCCGGAATACAAAGTACCGAGTTTTTGGGGAGCTTGCAAATCAATGTGCAGCAGAGGCTGGGCATTCATTGTAAAGGCTGCAACAATCATTCTTCTTTGTAACACAGCAGTTCAGATTATGCAGACATTCTCGTGGAACTTTGCAGTTGCGGAAAGTGCCGATGCGTCAATTCTTGCTTCAATTGCAGGACCGTTTGCATATTTGTTGATTCCTATTATCGGCGTATATAGCTGGCAATTTGCCGCAGCTGCCGTTACAGGATTTATCGCAAAGGAAAATGTAGTCGGAACATTGGCTGTATGCTTTGTGGGACTTGAGAATCTTATCGATACCGAAGAACTTGCTCTTATGGAAGGTGCAGGCAGTGAGGTTGCAACGGTTTTGGCTATAACAAAGGTTGCGGCTTTGGCTTATATGATGTTTAATCTTTTCGCACCTCCGTGTTTTGCGGCAATCGGTGCTATGAACTCTGAAATGAAGAGTAAGAAATGGATTTGGGGCGGAATAGGTCTCCAGCTTGGTGTTGGTTATACGGTAGCATACTTTATCTACACAATCGGAACACTTATAACAGCACCTTATACATTGAGAGTTGGACCGGCTGTTGCAGGATTTATTGCGGTTGCTGTATTCGCAATAATTATCGGATATTTGTGTAAAAAGACAGATAAAGAGATAAAAATGGAAAATGCTTTGAAAGCGTAAGGAGCTGATTTTATGGAAAATGTAATTATTATCGGTATTGTGGCAATTATAATTGCTTTGTCGGGCTTTTATGTTTACAAATCAAAGAAAAACGGAAAAAAATGCATAGGCTGTTCGGCATCCGGATGCGGAAACTGTTCAAAATGCAACAATAAGTAAAATGAAAAAGATGTGGAATTTCGTGTTTCACATCTTTTTTTAAATTTCGGACAAGATAGATAAAAGGAGTTGGTTGATATGTGTACAGCATTAACCTATAAAACTGACAGATTATATTTTGGAAGAAATCTTGATTTTGAACACGGATTCGGCGAAGAAATTGTTGTAACACCGAGAAATTGTACTTTAAAAATGCGATGCGGTGAGGATATTAAGTCCCATTATGCCATAATCGGTATTGCGGCAGTTTGCGATGGTTATCCGCTTTATTTCGATGCTATGAATGAAAAAGGGTTGTGCGTTGCGGGATTAAATTTTGTGGGAAATGCCGTCTATCAAAAGGAAAAGATAGGGATGAAAAATGTGGCACAGTTTGAATTTATTCCGTGGCTTCTTTCATGCTGTGCATCTGTCTGCGAGGTTCGTGAGCTTTTGAAAAGGGCAAATATAACAGATACGGCATTTTCAAAGGATATGCCGCCGTCCGGGCTTCATTGGATTGCAGCGGATAGGGAGAAATGTATAACAATTGAGAGTGTTGCGGACGGTCTTTTTGTATATGACAATCCAATAGGCGTTTTGACAAATAATCCGCCCTTTCCGAGTCAGATGTATGCATTGAATAATTATATTAATTTATCGCCGAAGAGCCCAAAAGAAAGTGCTTGGGGAGATTATGTAGTAATAAATGATAGCCGTGGGACGGGAGCTGTGGGACTGCCGGGGGATTTGTCCTCACGGTCAAGATTTGTTCGTGCGGCGTTTTATAAGTCCTTTTCTGTATCAGAAAGGAAAGAGGATGTTAATCAGGTATTTCATATTTTGGATAGCGTGAAACAGATAAAAGGAGGATGCGTGACCGAAAACGGTGATTGTGAATATACAATTTATTCTGCCTGCTGTGATGCTCTGTCGGGGATATATTATATTACAACCTATTATAACAGAAACATAAGAAAATTCGATATTAATTCGGTTGATTTGTATGCGGAGGAACTGTGTATTTTGGGGAAAGTGTAAAAAACGAGAAAACAAAAAAATCCGAATCAATTGCCAACAGGCAATGAGTTCGGATTTTGCTGTTTGGTACGCCAGAAGGGATTCGAACCCCCGACCTTTTGGTTCGTAGCCAAACACTCTATCCAACTGAGCTACTGGCGCACACCAATGCAACATTGATATAATACCACAAATCAATGTGTTTTGTCAAGCACTTTTAGTAATTTTATGAAATTTTCTGATTGCAAACCTATATTTCGATAAAAAACAATAAAAATAAAAGCTTGACAAAATTGTTTTTTTTTGTTATAATAATGTCGTTGTCTTGAGATGAGACAATTTTGTGAGGATTAAGTTGTATGCTCCTCCTCGGGAAACCTCTTCCGTGTAAAAATTAAGAGGTAAAGTTTAATATGCGCCTGTGGCGGAATTGGCAGACGCGCTAGACTTAGGATCTAGTGTCCCCGACGTGAAGGTTCAAGTCCTTTCAGGCGCACCAAACATTTAAAATCCGAACCTCATGCCGTTTGGCATCGGGTTTGGATTTTTGTTTTATATTCAGTATCGTAATTTTAATATTAAGTAAAAAAATATAATCACAAAAATGTTATATCTATTTGCGAATAAAAAATAAAAGATTGAGCAAATATATGTGGTAACTGTATAGATAAGTGGTTTCAAGGTGATAAAATGAGTGAAAGAATATATCTTTGTATTGATTTAAAATCGTTTTATGCCTCCGTCGAATGTGTCGAGCGGGGGTTTGACCCGTTGAGCACAAATCTTGTGGTTGCCGACAGTTCAAGAACGGAAAAGACGATATGTTTGGCGGTAACACCAAGTCTGAAAGCATTGGGCATACCCGGCAGAGCAAGACTTTTTGAAGTTGTTGAAATTATGAAAAAGGTCAACAAAGAAAGAAAAAATGCTTTGCCTGAAAAAAGATTCACAGCTAAATCGTGTGATGCTTGCGAGCTTTCAAAAAATCCATATCTTGAAGCGGACTATATTGCGGCACCTCCGAGAATGGCTTACTATATGGAATATTCCGTGAAAATATATGAAATATATTTAAAGTATGTATCATCGGAGGATATTTTGGTTTATTCGGTCGATGAGGTTTTTATAGATATAACTTCATATCTATCGGTCAGCAAGAAAACTCCGAGAGAATTTGCGATGATGCTGATTTCAGATGTGTTGGAACAAACGGGAATTACCGCAACTGCGGGAATTGGAACAAATATGTTTCTTGCCAAAATAGCGATGGATATAACGGCAAAAAAAATGAAACCGGACAAGTACGGTGTGAGAATTGCGGAACTTAATGAAGAAAACTACAGAAAAGAATTGTGGGAACACAGACCTCTTACGGATTTTTGGAGAGTCGGAAGGGGAAGTGTAAAACGGCTTGAAGAAAATTTTATATTTACAATGGGAGATATTGCCAGAGCATCCCTAAACCCATACGGACGAAAAAAACTAAAAAAACTTTTTGGAATAAACGCAAAATTATTGATAGACCATGCATGGGGCTATGAACCGTGTACAATAAGCGAAGCAAAGGCATACATCCCCGAAACAAAGAGCTTGAGCTCGGGGCAGGTGCTGCAAAAACCGTATGATTTTTCGACGGCAAGAATTGTTGTCGGAGAAATGCTGGAGCTGTTGTCATATGATTTGATAAAAAAGTGCCTTTTGACTAATCAAATTGTTTTGACAGTCGGATATGATATCGAAAATCTTGCCGACAAAGAACGAAAAGAAAATTATAAGGGCGAAATAAAGACAGATATGTATGGCAGAAAGGTTCCGAAACCGGCACATGGAACTGCAAACATAGAGAGAAAAACATCTTCAACCAAGCTTATAACAAAAAAGACGCTTGAACTCTATGATTCGATAGTGGATAAGACTTTAACGATAAGACGAATCACCATTGCGGCAAATAATCTTGTGCCGGAAACGGAGATTGAGGAAAAGAAAAAATTTGAACAGCTGGATTTGTTTGATGATTACGAAAAAAACAGTGATTTGCAAAAAGCAGAAACTGAAGAGCTTGAGAGGGAAAAAAAGATAATGCAAGCTGTAATTTCCATAAAAGAACGCTACGGAAAGAATGCCGTGGTTAAGGGTGCGAGCTTACAGGAGGGTGCAACCGGCATGGAGCGAAATCGTCAAATTGGCGGACACAAAGCATAAAGGGAGAAATTTCATGAATTCAAAATTTCAATATGAAGATATTTTAGATATGGAATATCCGAATCCGGAAATAGAAAAAGCTTTTCCGGATAAGGTTTTGCGTGCCGCACAGTTTGCTCCCTTTGCCGCACTTACCGGCTACTGTGATGCGGTTTCGGAGACGGCAAAAAGAGTGAATAGTGAAACTGATGCTGCGGAGGAAACTGATGATGGCAAAGATTTTTATTGTTAATGTCAGAGAACCGATAGATTGTGATACATTCAATTTTCTTATGCAATTTGTAGGCGTTGATAAAAGGGAAAGAATATTGAAACATAAAATCAAACAGAATGCCGATAATATGTTAGTCGGAGAAATTCTTGCGAAAACGGCAATAAAAAGTGCTTTCGGAATTGATATCGAAAAACAGAATTTCATGTGCGGAAAAAATCAAAAACCGTATCTTTTGGATTTTTCGGGGATTTTCTTCAACATAAGCCATTCGGGGAAAATGGTTGCTTGTGCGGTGTCCGATAAACCGGTGGGAGTTGATATCCAACAGATAACACCGTATAAGGAAAAGACCGCACAAAGAGTTTGCAATGAAATTGAACTAAAAAAAATTGTCGAAAGTGATGACAAAGCATCGGAATTTGCAAAAATTTGGTCTAAAAAAGAAGCTTTTTTGAAAAAAAGCGGAGACGGAATTGCGATTTCGGACATAAAAGATTGTATATTGAATACAACCGTAAAATCCGAAAGGATTGATGATTATTGGTTAAGCTGTGTAGAGTAAAAAACAATATTGCCGTAATCCTGTGCCATTTTTGCTGTTATTTCTTTTGTGCTGTCGCAACTGTCGCAGTCTAAAACTATTATTTTGTTGTATTTTAACATACTCATTCTTAATTTTGATTCAATACTGTTCTCTTCGTTGTATGTTCTGATAATATACACATTTTCTTTCTTACCGAAATAAACAATACAAAAAACAAAAATCATCGACAGAAAACATATCATAATTAAATCGAACATAAAATCATCTCACTTTTTTATTACTATAATATATAGAAAGAAGAGATTTTGTGAATAATCAAAAATCCTGCATCATATATTTACCCAAGGGGATTATGTGACAGGAGGATAAATTATGAAAAAAATACTGATATATGTTTTGATGTTAATAACCGTAACGACGATGCTTCCTTTTTTAATTGTCAAAAGCTTATCCGAAGATAAGACAAGAGAGAAAAGAAAGGAAAAAGAAATCGTGTCGGTTTATATAAAAAGTGAGGACAGAGTTTGCGATATGGATGTTGACCAATACATTAAAGAGGTCACAGCGTCGGAAATGCCTGCCGACTTTCATTCGGAAGCATTGAAAGCACAAGCTGTTGCCGCAAGAACTTATTTGATAAACCGTGTGAGAGTATATCAAAAAAATTCGGTTCTCGAAGAACATAAGGGCGCAATGATATGTACCGATTCGACGCATTGCAAGGCATGGGTCAGCGAAGAAAAAAAGAGAGAACAGTGGGGTAAGGACGCCGATAAAAATTGGAAAAAAATATCAAAGGCGGTTGATGACACAAAAAATCTGATGATAACATATGACGACCAACCGATAAGTGCCGTATTTCATTCGACATCATCGGGTTATACCGAAAATGCCGCAGATGTTTGGGGTGGAAATGTGAAATATCTTGTAAGTGTAAGAAGTGAGGGCGATGAACAATCGCCAAAGTTTAAATCGGAAGCGGAATTTTCGATTGAAGATTTTAAAAAAATCGCCGAAGAAAAATTTGAGGATGTAAGCTGGGAGAATCCGCTTGTTGAAAATATTATAAGGAGTGAGGCGGGCGGAATAAAAACACTTGAAGTCGGAGGAGCGGTTGTTGACGGCAATGATTTTAGGTTTGCTTTCGGTTTGCGTTCTACCAATATTGAAATTGAATTGAAACAAGCATCGGTCAAAATGTATGTCAAGGGCTACGGGCACGGTGTCGGGATGAGTCAATACGGAGCCAATTATTTAGCCGGAGAAGGAAAGAAATTCGAGGAAATTTTAAAAACTTACTATTCCGGAGTGGAAATTTCGGAATATAAAAGTATTTATGAATAATTCGGAAAAATTTAGGGGAATATATGCGTATCAAGATAAGAAAGGTGATAAATATGAGGGACTTAAAAGGTACGCAAACGGAACAAAATTTAATGACGGCATTCTCGGGAGAATCGCAGGCAAGAAATAAATATACTTTTTTTGCTGAAAAAGCACGCAAAGACGGATATGAACAAATTGCGGATTTGTTTTTGGAAACCGCAAAAAACGAAAAGTCGCACGCAAAACTTTGGTTTGAAATTTTAAATGGAGGTCAAGCATCGACTGAATACAATCTTTTTGCCGCCGCCGAGGGCGAAAACTACGAATGGACAGATATGTATGCAGGTTTTGCAAAGACAGCTAGGAAAGAGGGGCTTGACGAAATAGCAATATTGTTCGATATGGTGGCAGATGTTGAAAAAAAGCATGAGGAACGGTACAGAAAGCTTTTGGACAATGTGAAAAACGGACTTGTTTTTTCAAAGGAGAGCGATGTGGTTTGGATTTGTACAAATTGCGGACATATCTGTATAGGGAAAAATGCACCAGAAATTTGTCCAGTTTGCAAACATAAAAAAGCTTATTTTGAAATTAAAGCCGAAAATTATTGAGAAATGCACATCTTATATCGATGTGCATTTCGTTAAATTGTCCATTCAAATTGAAAAGTGTCGTGTTTTAATTAGGATTAATTGATAAAAAAGAGAAAAAAGAAATAAAATGCGTTGACAAAAGTCGAAGTGTGTGCTAAAATGAAATAGTTATCTGTTAAGAACACTTTTTGAGAGAGCTTAAAATAAATTGAAAAAATTGAAAAAAGCTCTTGACAAAACGGTTGTGATATGGTAATATAAATAAGCTGTCAATGAGACAGTGATTGTACATTGAAAAATAAACAGTGCAGAGTTCTTGTCAGCAGCAGAGATGCTGCGAAAACAATGAGTTTTTTATGACAGAAATTCGGGAAACGAAAAAAAGTCAGTGGTACTATAGAAGTACAAAAAGTTAGAGCTAAAGGTTCTGATGAAATAGTATATAAAATGCGGAAGCATTAAGATATAACAATTTTATCGAGAGTTTGATCCTGGCTCAGGACGAACGCTGGCGGCGTGCCTAACACATGCAAGTCGAGCGGAGCCAACCGACGGAACTCTTCGGAAGGAAGACGGGGAAGCTTAGCGGCGGACGGGTGAGTAACGCGTGAGTAACCTGCCTGTAAGAGGGGGATAACACAGAGAAATTTGTGCTAATACCGCATATTGAGTATTAACCGCATGATTGATACTTGAAAGATTTATCGCTTACAGATGGACTCGCGTCTGATTAGCTTGTTGGCGGGGTAACGGCCCACCAAGGCGACGATCAGTAGCCGAACTGAGAGGTTGATCGGCCACATTGGGACTGAGACACGGCCCAGACTCCTACGGGAGGCAGCAGTGGGGGATATTGCGCAATGGGGGAAACCCTGACGCAGCAACGCCGCGTGATGGAAGAAGGTCTTCGGATTGTAAACATCTGTTGCAAGGGAAGAAAAAAATGACGGTACCTTGTGAGGAAGCCACGGCTAACTACGTGCCAGCAGCCGCGGTAATACGTAGGTGGCGA
>CAZGZZ010000022.1:0-29789 GCA_964530315.1 uncultured Lachnospiraceae bacterium | reverse complement strand
CGTCGGCACATTCCGCACCGCAAGCGGTACAAATTATCGGGCGGCGCCCGAACCCGCTTTTTAGCACGCATAACAAAGAACGGAGGTGAACCTAATGCGTCAAAGAAATAAAGTAATAGCAATCAGAGTATCGGATGTCGAACATAAAATTATTAAAATGCTGGCGGATAAATCGAATCAATCCGTTACCGATTACATCATAAAATGTGCAACAGAAAAAGAAATTAAGGTCATAGATGTAAAACCTATTATATCCGAAATAAAACGAATCGGAAACAACATAAATCAGTTAACTCGTCTTGCAAATATGGGAAGAATAAACACCGTATATCTCGGTGAAGTTCAAAAGGAACTTAAAAATATTTACAGCGAACTTCAAAAAATCTGTAGGAGGTGTATTTAAATGGCAATCGTGGTTGCACTTAATAACAAAAGTCAATCGTGCAAAGGGTTGGCGGAACTTTTGAAATATGTATCCCAGGGTTACAAAACAAATTTGGAAAGCGGTCAAAAACTTGTTTCGGGAATAAACTGCTCACCCGATACCGCATACAAAGAGTTTATGCTGACGAAACAACTGCACAAAAAGACAAACGGACGATATTTTTATCACTACTGTCAATCATTTTCTCCCAATGAAAATGTGTCACCCGAAACAGTCCACAAAATCGGTTTGGAACTTGCGAAAAAAGTTTTTGCCGGATATGAAACCATTATCGGAACACACATCGAAAAAGGGCATTTGCATAATCACATAGTTGTAAACAGTGTAAATTCAAAAAACGGGAAGAAACTTCATCAGGATAAAAAATCGCTTGATAGTATAAGAAACATATCGGACAAAATTTGCCTTGAATACGGATTGAATGTCCTTCCGAACAAGAAACGTACAACGGCAAAAAATATGAGTCACGGAGAATATTCTGCGGCAGTCAAGGGTGAAAGCTGGAAGTTCAAACTGATAAATACAATCGAAACTGCAATGGATTTGTGTGAAAGCAAAGCGGAGTTTATATTGTATATGAAAAGCGAGGGATATGAAGTAAGTTGGACGGATAACAGAAAATATATATGCTATACAACGCCGACCGGCAAAAAATGCCGAGATATACGATTACATGAGGATAAATTCTTAAAGGAGAATATGGAAAATGAGTTCAAATTTAGAAAAATTGAAAGAACTAAACCGACCGACGCAGAGTGTGGATTTGACACCGATTATCGAGCAAATGGAACTATTGGAGATGAAATTGGACAAACTGCAAATTCAAAATCGGGACGAGATGACGAAGAAATTAAGTTTACTTTCCGAACAGGTTGGGAAAGTTCAAGACGAAATTTACGAGAAAACCGAAAAAGGCTTAAAGAAGATTTACATCAAGATTTTTCAAGTAACGATAGTTGCAATAATTTCAATAGTATCAATTACTGTAATTTCAAAAGGGTGCTTAGCCTTGTTAAATCTTTTCAAAGGTTAGGAAAAAGAAGAGGATTTGATGAGGACGACACGCTGGCAATTGCGATAATGACCGGACTTGCCGCATCGACGGTAACGATACTCATTGAAATGCTGAACGATATACCGGACAATGAATTGAGCGAAATGTTCGCAGAGGAATCAGCAGAAAAAAGCAATGAAGAAATAGAAACGGAATTTGGCGAAATAAAGATGTAAATAATTTTAATCAAAATTGAATATTTGGATTTTTGCGGGAATAGTATGTAACGTAAAATAAATTTGGAAATGGAGGAGATACGTTATATGAAAAGACAAGCTTTACATATAACCTTCCATAATCCAAATACAAAGGCGGAGTCCGAAGTGCTCGCAAGGGAATTTATATCCTATGCGGCAAACGGAGTTTTAGCCAAAATGATTTTAGACAAAGATGAAAAACGAACCTTAACTATAGCTTCTAAATCAGAAAGTGATTTGGATTAAGGATTATATTGAAACGCTCCGCAAAAAGCGGAGCGTTTTTCAAAATTTATCTGGATATATCACAAAAATTGTGGTATGTTGTGTTAAAAACGAAAGAGGTGAAAGTTATGAGAATAGCCGCGTATTGCAGAGTGTCAACCGACACTGAAGACCAGCTTAACAGTTTAGAAACACAAAAACGCTTTTACGGCGAATTTGCAGAAAAAAACAATTATGAAATTGCGGAAATATATGCCGATGAGGGCATAACCGGTACGCAGATGCGAAAACGACCGGCATTTATGCGACTTATGCGTGATGCAAGGCTCGCAAAATTTGATATGGTGGTTACAAAAGATATTTCAAGGCTTGCAAGAAATGTGGTTGATTTTCTGCAATCCATAAGAGAATTGAAAAGTATGGGAATCCCCGTTGTATTTGTCAATTCCAACCTATCTACCGAGGACGGCGAATTGGTGCTGACGATGCTTGCGATGGTCGCACAGCAGGAAAGCGAAAATACTTCGTCAAGAATAAAATTCAGCAAAAAACTGAATGCCGAAAAAGGAAAAGTTCCGAACATTGTCTATGGCTATGACAAAATCATCGGCGACTACTTCCGCCTTAACATCAACGAATTTGAAGCCGATGTTATACGGCGGATTTACAAAATGTATATTACGGACGGCTTTGGTGCAAGTAAAATAGCGAAAATTTTAAATGAGGAAAACATTAAAACAAAACGAGGGTGCAAATGGACGCAAAACGGCATTTGCAGAATACTGACAAACCGATTATATATCGGTGTAATCGCAAACGGAAAAGAAGAAATCGAAAACTTCCTAACAGGCAAGCGAACAAAAATCGCCGAGGGCGAATGGAAAATTGCCGAAAGACCCGAGCTTGCGATCATAGACAAAGAAACATTTGAAAAAGCACAAAGGATAATACTGCAAAATCGGCAAAAATTCAAGGCTGACGGTGAAAGAAAAAGCTGTAAGCATATCTTCAGCACGCTGATAAAATGTGGCGATTGCGAGCATTATTTCAGGCAAAACAAGCGAAAAATAAAGTCCGGATACAAATACACCTGGGTATGCTGTGGGCGAAACATTAACGGAACGGATTTCTGTGCAAATAAGACGGTGATTGACGAAAAGGAACTCCTGACTTCCATAAAGGAATACCTCTCCGGGCTGATTTCTGACAAGCAGAAAGTTATCAAAAAAATCGTTGCCGACTTTAATAAAACCTACGAACCCATCAGCAAAAACAAAAGCACAGCTAAAGAAATCGAAAAAGAGATAAACTCACTAAAGAAAAAACGGCAGAAATATCTTGATATGTTTGAAATGGACATCATATCGGCAAGCGATTTGAAAGAACAGACCGAGGGGATTGTAAAAAGTATTAAAAGTCTTGAAGAACGGTTAAAAATGGCGGAATTTAATATCACGCAGGGCGACAGATTGCAGTGCAGCTTATGCGACACTTTCGAAAGCATTGACGATATATTATCCTCCGCCGACATTACCAATGAAATGCTAAAGCGTGTTATTGACCGCATAGAAGTTCGGGAAAACGGAAAAATTGACATATACTTAAAACTGCTGACCGAGATAGGATTATCCGAAAAGTATCAATTTAACTCCGACCGTACATAAAGATGTCACCGAAAGATTAAAGGAAATTGATTTGGTTCTTCTCAAAAAGGTTGAGAATGTTTTAAAAACCAACAAAGCGGAACGGCACATAAGAGGCGGAATTGCGACAAGGCAAAAATATATGAATTTACGCAAAAATTCCAAAAGCGGAGCACACTAAAATCAAGCCGACCCCCGTTCAAAATGATTGAGGGTCGGTCAAATAACACACTGCTCCGCTTTAATTTTTAAACAAATCACAACTTTTGATTATGCCGAGACAATCTTTTTTTGTGACAATATAGTGTTCTATTACAGGAATTTCAACCAACGCAAGTGCTTCGCACACCGCTTTTGTTATTTCTATATCATTCCCCGACGGAACAAGCACACCATTCGGATGATTATGTGCGATAAAAACAAATGCGGCTCTATCCGAAATTGCATTTCTCACAATCTCCTTAACCGAAACGACAGATGCTGTCTCCGACCCAACCGACAATATGTGCTTATTCAAAAAATTACAGTCAATATCGGTTGAAATCATTATAAATTGCTCTTTCTTTGCACCAAGAAACTCACCCAAAAGATAATTTTTTATATTTTGAGTTGTCAATCTCTTCACTTTTACTACGGAGATTTTTTCCTTTTCTATACGCTTTAAAATTTCGGCAAGCAAGAAAATAAAATCCGCACTGTTTTCGCCCAAACCGCCCACACTTTTAATTTGCATTTTGTCAAGTTCAAAAACACTTCCAATCCTGTTCTTCGCAAGATTTAACAATTCGTGAGCCGCTTCATTCGTGTCCGCTCTCGGAATAGTATAATACAAAAGCATTTCCACAAGTTCGTGGTTTGTTATCGTTTCGGGCGACAATTTGAACTTATTTCTCAACCTTTCACGATGATTTTTGTGCAGGTTATTTTTCTCATTGTCCTTCACTTGTGCATACCTCGTGATTTTATTGCTGTATAAGTGCCGCTTTAACGGTATTTTTCATAAGCATTGCAATTGTCATCGGTCCGACACCGCCGGGAACGGGAGTTATTGCCGATGCAACTTTTTCGGCACTTTCAAATTCAACATCGCCGACAAGCTTTTTGTCTGCAACACGATTTATTCCCACATCGATAACAACCGCACCCGGTTTTATCATATCACCCTTAATAAATTCCGGTATTCCGACAGCCGCAACAAGAATGTCTGCATTTTTTGTTTTCTCCGACAGATTCTTGGTTCTTGAATGACATATTGTCACCGTTGCATTTTTATGAAGCAAAAGCATCGCCTGCGGTTTTCCGACAATATTGCTTCTTCCCACAACGACACATTCCTTCCCCTCCGGGTCTATTCCCGATTCTCTTATCAGTTCCATAACTCCGGCAGGTGTACAAGGAACAAAGTCAAAATTTCCGACCATAATCTTTCCGACATTTACAGGATGAAATGCATCAACATCCTTTTTTGGATCGATTGCATTTATTATTATTTCTTCGTCAATGTGCTTCGGAACCGGAAGCTGAACCAAAATTCCGCTGATTTTTTTATCCTTGTTCAATCTGTCAATCAATTCCAAAAGTTCTTCCTGGGATGTGTTTTCATCAAGTGCATATTCCTCCGAATATATTCCCACATACTCGCAGGCTTTTTTCTTATTATTGACATAAACTCTGCTTGCCGGGTCATTTCCCACAATTATGACCGCAAGCCCCGGGTTAATTCCTTTTTCCTTTAACTGTGCCACCTCTTTTGCCAGCTCGTCCTTTATTCTTTGTGACACTGCCTTTCCGTCTAAAATCTTTGCCATTTTTTTCTTTCCTCCATTCTTCCCGTTTGGGTCTTATCAGACATCCGTCGGAATATCCGATTAAATCTTCTCTTCCCGCAATTCTCAATGCTTCGCAAATCAGCTTGTGGTTATCGGGATTTCTGTATTGAAGCAACGCTCTTTGCATTGCTTTTTCTTTCGGTGTTCTCGGAACATAAACCTTTTCCATTGTGAACGGGTCAAGACCGGTATAAAACATACAGGTTGAAATCGTTCCGGGTGTAGGATAAAAATCCTGTACCTGCTGCGGATTTATTCCGTGCTTTTTTAAATAAAGTGCAAGCGAAATCGCATCGTTAAGCGTGCTTCCCGGATGGCTCGACATAAGATACGGTACAAGATACTGTTTCTTTCCGAGTTTTTCGTTTATTTTATAAAATTTATCCGAAAATTTGTTATATACACTGTTTTTCGGCTTACCCATATATTTCAGCACATTGTCCGAAATATGTTCGGGAGCAACCTTTAGCTGTCCGCTGACATGATGCTCGCAAAGCTCATTGAAAAATTCATCATTTTTATCATTGATAAGATAATCAAATCTTATTCCCGAACGAATAAAAACCTTTTTCACGCCGTCCAGTTCACGAAGCTTTCTCAACAGCGACAAATATTCCGAATGATCTATTTCCATATTTTTGCAGGGTGTCGGATAAAGACATTGCTTATTTTTGCAAGCACCGTACTTCAGCTGATTTTTGCACGCAGGCTTTCTGAAATTTGCCGTCGGTCCTCCGACATCGTGTATATATCCCTTAAATTCGGGGTCCCAAATCATCTGTTTTGCTTCGTTTATTATAGACTGCTGACTTCTTGCCGTGACAATTCGTCCCTGATGAAATGCCAATGCACAAAAATTACAGCTTCCGAAGCATCCCCGTGAGCTTACAAGACTGAACTTAACTTCCTTTATTGCTTCAATTCCGCCCGCTTCTTCATACATCGGATGATATGCTTTCATATATCCGAGAGAATAAACAGCATCAAGCTCCTTTGTTGAAAGCGGTTCCTGCGGAATATTCTGCACAAGATACTTGTCCCCGTGCTTTTGAACTATAGTCTTGCCTATATACGGATTTTGCTCATAATACTGTATTCTGCAAGAGTCCGCATAGGCTTTTTTCGATTCGACACATTCCTCAAAGGACGGTATTTCCACGCTGTTGTCAATATCATTCGTATCCGAAATCCAGCAAGTTCCCGGCACATATGTTATATCTTTTACATCTATTCCCGCCGCAAGGCAATCGGCAATTTCGACAATCTGCCTTTCGCCCATTCCGTACATCAAAATGTCCGCTTTTGAATCAAAAAGAATTGAGCGTCTTATCTTGTCATCCCAATAATCATAATGAGCAAAACGCCTAAGACTCGCTTCAATTCCTCCGATAAGAACGGGAATTTTTCCGAAAGCCTCTCTTATTCTGTTGCAATATACAATTGTTGCACGGTCGGGACGCTGTCCTGCCTTGTTGCCGGGCGCATACGCATCATCGCTTCTTTTCTTTTTACTTGCCGTGTAATGATTAACCATACTGTCAATATTTCCGGCAGAAACAAGCACGCCGAGTTTCGGTCTGCCGAGTTTTTTAAAATCCTCCGTGCTATGCCAGTCGGGAAGTGCAATAATCCCGACTTTATATCCGTGTTTTTCCAAAACTCTTGATATTATAGCATGACCGAAACTCGGATGGTCAACATATGCATCTCCGCTTATATACAAGAAATCAAGCTCATCCCAGCTTCTTTTTTCCATATCCTCTTTCGATACGGGTAAAAAATCTTTAACCACTTTTATATCCTCAATTATTCATAATCTGTCATATTTATGCGGTTCATATAAACCTCTCTCGGCTTTGACCCGTTTGCTCCGCTGATTATTCCTCGCATTTCCATCTGATCGATAATTCTTCCTGCTCTTGCATAACCGACCTTTAGTCTTCTTTGAATCATAGCGGTCGAAATTTGACCGAGTTCAACAGCCAAATCTATTGCCTGCGGCAAAAGTGCGTCAGCATCGTCCTCATCACTAGATTCTTCCGATGAAACATCGCCCGATGCCATTCTGTCGAGATGCTCCGCAATATCCTCAGCATAATGTGTTACCTCACTGTGTTTTTTTATGAATGAAACAAGGTTTTCAATTTCCGAGTCGGAAACAAATGCACCCTGAACACGCAATGCATTGCTCAAACCCGTAGGATGATAGAGCATATCGCCCTTTCCCAAAAGCTTTTCCGCTCCGCCTTTGTCAAGAATTGTTCGACTGTCAACCTGTGATGAAACCGCAAAAGCTATTCTTGACGGCACATTTGCCTTTATCAGTCCCGTAATGACATCAACAGACGGACGCTGTGTTGCGATTATCAAATGTATTCCTGCAGCTCTTGCAAGCTGTGCAAGACGGCAGATATAATCTTCCACCTCTTTTGCCGCAACCATCATAAGGTCGGCAAGCTCGTCTATTATGATAACAATCTGCGGAAGCTTGTCCTGTCCCGATTTTTTCATCAATTCGTTGTATCCGTTAAGATTTCTCGTTCCACTGTCGGCAAAAAGAGCATATCTTCTCATCATTTCCCCAACTGCCCAATTAAGTGCACCTGCGGCACGCTTCGGGTCGGTCACTACAGGAATCATAAGATGTGGTATTCCGTTATAAACACCCAATTCAACAACCTTTGGGTCAACCATTATCAATTTGACCTCATCGGGACTTGCTTTATACAAAATGCTTGTTATTATTGTGTTGATACAAACCGATTTACCCGAACCGGTTGAGCCTGCAATCAGCACATGAGGCATTTTGGCTATATCACCAACAACAACATTTCCCCCGATGTCCTTTCCGAAAGCAACCGCAAGCTTTGACGATGCATCTCTGAATTTAGTGCTTTCGATAAGTTCACGCACCATAACTGTATTGACATTTGAATTCGGAACTTCTATTCCGACGGCGGCTTTCCCCGGAACTGCCGCAACCAAAACCGTCGGAACGGCAAGGTTTAGGGCAATATCCTCTGCAAGACCCGTGATTTTTGAAAGCTTTACGCCCGTACTCGGCTGAATTTCATATCTTGTTACCGACGGACCTTGTGTTACCTGCAAAAGCTTTGCATCAACACCGAAATTTTTAAGAATCTCCATCAATTTGTTTGCGGTTTCCTGCATTTCTCTGCGTTTATCGGCAGATGCCGTTTTCGGCTTTGTCAAAAGATCAATCGGTGGATAAACATATTCAACCTTTTTTGTTTCCTGCGAACCCTCTATTTCTTCGCTTATCTGTGCCTTTTCCTCTTCGGTTATCGCTTCCGCTCTCGGCACTTTTTTGTTTGGTGTTTTTGCCGCCTCCTCCGTTTCGGCATTCTGCTCGACATCATTTTCGCCCACCTCGTCAAGAGATGCCCCGATTACGATATCCTCTTCTATCTCCTCTTCATCCTCTATCGGCATATCGGGATTGAAAATTATTTCATCTATTCTTGTTTGAATATTCTTTTTTGTTTTTTTGTTTTCTTTTGCTTCTTTTTCCTCTTTTTGCGGCGGTTCTTCGTCATCACCGATTGAAAAATCTATATTCTTCTTCTTTTCAACCTTTTGCTTAACCTTTTTTGCTGCTTGTCTGCCCTTTTCTTTGGATGCATTGTAGTCAACCTCATTTATCTCCTCCTTTATTGTGAAAAGACCCGAAACAAATGTTGCAATCAATGCAAATACCGACATTTTTATTATTAAACTGACAATTGCGGCAAAACCGAAAACAAGTATTATGACTGCCGCAATCTTGCCGACAAGCGAATACAAAATATTAGCCAAAATTCCGCCGAAAAGTCCGCCGCCGACACAAGAAGCTCCGTATGTTATAAGCTCGCTGTATGGAAAGCTTCCCTCGGTGAAAAGCTGATAAATCGCCGACAGAATAACACATCCGCCCACCGAGAGTGACAGCTTTATTCCGATTTTATCGGTTTTTTTAAGCTTTGCGACATATACGGACATTCCCAAAAATATCAAAGGTATCAAATAAGCACTCACCGAAAACAGCGACAAAAGCACTGTTTTCACAATATCGGTCAGCACACCCGACCCGTTCGTATATAAAAATATTCCCGTAAGAATTGCCGCAAATCCCAAAAGCACAATATGAACCGAATAATTCAACGGTTTATTTTTCGTGCTTTTATTCTTTTTTATACCGGCTGATTTTTTTCTTTTTTTATTAGCCATTTATTCAAATAACCTCTCTGTTCAAAATATTCCGATTACCTCAAATTATTTCATACAGCACGGAATTTTTGTTTATTTTTTAATTAAAATTCTTTCAACAACAACTTGATTTTGGAACATAAGCTTAATTGTTCCCTCACTCATATATGCGGTGAAATCCATATATGCTCTTTTCGTTTTTCCGTTCGTTCCACTCACGGTTGCATTAACATTTATTTCTCCGTTAATTGTCGCATTGATAACAGACTGCGAAATTTCGGCACCTGTGGATATATAATCAACACACAGCAAGCATTTTCCCTCTTTATCGATTTTATATTCAATCATTTCTTCATTTTTCGGTTGATTGTATATAAATACTTCCGAAAGCTCATCCGCTCTTTCTCTTAATGACGGTTCTTTCTTTCCTCCGTTCTCTTCAAAACGCTTGAAAGTATCTGTTTGCATTATAAATCTCAACACATTTGCGGCACATCTTTGAAGTTGTCCTCTTGTCAAGGTTTTGTCCTCAAGTGAAGACAGAATATTATTCTTTGAGGTTAATGCATCGGAGAAGAGCATAAACACATCATTCTGTGCGGCAACCATATCACGCAGGTTGTCGTATTCCATACCCTCGACATAGCTCAATTTCGGCCACCAATCGGTCATAACCATTCCCTCATATCCCCATTCTTCGCGGAGAATAACGGTATTTAATTCATAGTTTAGTGCAGACCAATGTCCGTTAATCGGGTTATATGATGTCATAAGAGTTTTTAATCCGCCCTCTCTGACACATAACTCAAACGGTTTTAAATAAATTTCTCTCAACGCTCTTTCCGAAACAACCGCATCAACTTCACGGCGGTTAAATTCCTGCGAATTTGCCGCAAAATGCTTTGCCGTTGCACTTTTTTTGTGAACTGCCAAGCCTCTTACCAATGCCGCACCGATTTTTCCGGCAAGATGCGGATCTTCGGACAAATATTCAAAGTTTCTTCCGTTAAGAGGTGAACGGTGAATATTAATTCCCGGTCCCAACAGAGAATCAACCTTGTGAGTATATAATTCAACTCCGGCATATTCATAAAGCTTCATTGCCGCTTCAATATCCCATGTGCAGGCAATTAAAGTTCCGTTCGGCATACTTGTTGCCGTATCGCCGTTATCCATTCTTATTCCCGACGGGCCATCGTGAACCGATACAACGGGTATCTTTAAATCAGCAAGTTCCTCTGAAACACCCCCGAATACCCCGGCATTTCCCGGACGACCTTTATGCGATGACATTCCCTCGCCTATCACCATACATTTTAACGCCGTATCAGAAAGCTGTGCCAAAAATTCCTCCATTGTGTTTCTTCCGTTTTTCACATCAATAAGGCTAATACCCTTATCCCCCGTATATTCAATCGTTTTCGGAAGATTGTCATTAATTCTCTTTTGATAGTCAACCGTTCTCGTGCTGACCTTTCTGTATGCCTTATTAAAATCGGCATCGGGATAAAGCACCTCAAATTCACGCTCCGGTGCCATTGCCTCGGTCAGTTTTTCGACAACAACAAGCTCATCTTCGCCAAAGCTGAATACTTTCTTTGCTTCTCTGACATTCTTTCCGACACAAATTCCGTATTCTCCCGCTTCTAAAACATAGCAAGACTTATTTCCCGTTATACCGCTGTCATCATATGATGCAATATCCGAATAACCAAATTCAAGCTTAATATTTTCTGTTTTTCCAGGTTCTATCACACCCGTCTTTGCAAAAGCACAAAGCGAACGCTTTGCTTTGCCGAGCTTACCCTGCGGTGCTTCAACATAAACCTGAACAATTTCTCTTCCCTCTTTTTCGCCGATATTCTTAACCGACACATCAAGAGTGATTTTACCGTCTTTATGGTTTCCGCTGATAAATCCGATTTCAAAATCGGTATATGTCAAACCGAAACCGAAAGGATAGAGAACCTTTTCGGGTGTAAATGTTTCAAAATAACGGTATCCCACATAAATGTCCTCACCGTATATGTTGAAATCAGGATTTCCGAAGCTGTTACTGCTCGGATAATCATTTATATCCTTTGCGATTGTGTCGGAGAGTCTTCCGTTGGGACTTGTTATTCCCGAAATCATATCGGCAACCGCATTGCCGCCCTCCTGACCGCCCTGCCAAATATATGCGACGGCTTTAATGTTGTATTTTTCAACCCATTTCATATCGATTATGTTTCCGACATTAAGCAATACAACGGTATTTTCAAAATACTTTGAAACAACCTCCAATAGAGCCTCTTCTTTGTCTGTCAAATACCAGCTTCCCTTTTCCGAAACATTGTCTCTGTCCTCTCCCGCTCTTCTTCCGAGAACAATTACAGCAACATCGGAAACCTCACGGGCTTTTTTCACAATAGCCTCATCGGGTACATATTCCTCTTGAAACCAAGGCTCTGTTGCCCAACCTTGACCCTCATCAAACGGGTTATCCAAAAGCCAATTTTTGTATATGTCCAACAGCTCTTCGTTGACATTGATTTTCGGATTGGCAAGAAGACCCTCTGTAATGTTTACGGTATATTCTGTATGAACAAGTCCACCGCTTCCCGTTCCGCTTTTGAGATAATCTATCTGTGTTCTACCAAAAATTGACACCCTGTTGTCTTCCTTAATCGGAAGAACATTATTTTCGTTTTTGAGCAATACGCATCCCTCTGCGGCAATTTTTCTTGAAAATTCCGCCAGCGGTGCATACGGTGTTTCTTTCAGCATTGTTTTATCCATAGTAATTTTCTCCTTAATATTAATAAATGTTGACTCCGTTTGTCACATCGTACCATTTAAAGCTGTATTCTTTGCCGTTGGCAAGATATTCTCTCGGACAGTTTGTGTCGAACCAATCAAGCGGCTCCATTGATGAACCCGCATCCGCCGTCAAAAATGCGTTTTTCAGGCGTTTTTTCTGTTCATCACCCAACATTCCGGGCGTTATCGAAATAAACAAACTTGTTCCCGAAAGTGCACAAGCCTCAAAAAATCTCAAATTCATTTCGGTTGATACGGACTTTGTAATTGCGGCACAGTCAGGGTCGGTTATGAAGAATGTGTTATTCTGCGGCAGTCTGAATGCAAGAGAATTTATTCCGTGATTTCTTGTTGTCTGCCAATTAAAGCCGCTTGTATCAAGTCCGCTTCTTTGTATTTGATGAATTCCTGCAGCAAGGTGATTATATGTATTGCATCCCATAACCAGAGAGCTGCCTGCGGCTTTTTGAACGGTATTGTAGAGCTTTTTGATAATCTGTGCGTTTGTAACACTTGTATCATCAAAGTGCCATCCGCCGTCGGTTATATGATCCTTTAAATATATTTCGTCGTAAATATCAGCCGTCAGCATATCGGGTGCGGTAAAGTCATATTTTATCATTTTATAACCGCTGTTAGCAAGTCCCGAAACAAGATTTGAAACATATTCCAAAACACCATCCTTTGACGGGTCAAGGAAGAGTCCTCCCTCCGTTCCGAGCTTTCTGGGATGATAAAGACTCTCATCAAACTTATCCTTTGTCAAAAGCGGTCTTATCCATATTCCCGGCTCACATCCCATATCTGACATTTTTTGAGCAAGCTCACCCATATCGCAAAATCTGTCTGTAGGAACAAACGGTCCTCCGTTATATTCGGTGCCGTAACGCTGCCAGCCGTCATCTATCAACATATAAGGCTTGTTATTCGTTCCGTCACACAGCTCTGCTGCCAAAGCGGTATCTGTCAAAACACTTTCCTTTGTGATGTCACCGTATGCGTAATACCAATTGTTCAATCCGAAAATCGGACGCTTCGGAAGATTTGGTTTTTCACACATCAACTTACAGAATTCACGGCAAGCGAAAAACGGTGTTTCACCGTCAACACCCTCTCTTTCGACAACCGTCGCACACAGAAGAGGTTTTTTTATCATAACGCCGCATCCGCCGTTTCTGATATCAAGGTTAAGAGAAATTCCCTCCTGGTCAATCTGCCAAAAACAAAAACTGTCAGGACCTGTTTTCACTCCATAACCGTGAGTGTTTTTGCCGTCAAAACACTGTATGTACCACGCCCAATGCTTTTCAGGGAACACAGGCATCCATGCCAAATCTCCGAATTCAACTCCGGGGGCATCTCCCAATACACGCTTTATCGACGAAAAATCATCATTCCATCTCAATCTTATTCTCATAACCGGACTGCGAGTTTCGCTAACCGTTATCGCCAATCCGCCGTTGTTCTTCAAAAATTTAATTTCACAGGCTTCATTTGAAAATCCCTCATTGCACTTTTCCGCTTTTTTCCATCCGTCAGCCGTTTGTACTTCCGCAAAAGACGGTTGGCAAATTATAGATTTAAACATTTTAACACTTCCTCTTTTGGTTTGTATTTTATTTTCGATAAATTTATTTAAAATCAATATATGATTCAGATGCCGCTGTTTTTATGGGTTATAAATTCACATAGTAACAAACCGCCGATTATTAGAGCCTCCCTTGCCTAAAGGGAGGTGTCAGTCGCAGACTGACTGAAGGATTCTTTTACCATATTATCAATATAGTCACAAACGCCCTCAAAATTTCCGGTTATCTCATTATTCGGTATTCTTATAACCATTAAATTCCGTCTTTCTATTCTTTCTGTTCTGATTCTATCCTTTTGCCAACATTTTTCCTCATAATGCTGTGAGCTGTCGAGCTCAATAATCAACCTTGCACTATGACAATAAAAATCAACAATTATAGTCATCAATCACTTTTTGACGCAAAAATCTTACAGAATAGTTTTTCAAGAAATCATACCAAAGATGTCTTTCTTCTTTCGTCATATTCTTACGCAATGTTCTCGCATTGGTCGTTAAATCCGAATTATGTTTTCTGTTTATTATCCCTCCACCACCTGTGGTGGTTCCCCTCCCTTTAGGCAAGGGAGGCTTTTAGCTACAATTTCATCTTCACCAAATTCATTATAACATAAGAAACAAAAAATTTCAACACAAAAAAAGCAAATAGCAAAATTCATTTTTCATCTCTTGACAAAGGATATTTTTTGTGTTACTGTTAGAAAAAAGGAGTGGTAAAATGGATTTTGAAATAATAGATTTTCACACGCATCCGTTCGACTGTCAGAAAAACAATCTCTGTCCTTACGGAGAACACTGCGGTATGAGCACGGACACAACAAAGGAATTAATGGATTTTCACAAAATTTCGCATTTCTGCGGTTCGGTAATCTGTATGAAGGACAGATACGGTCTTGAAAACGATTGGCAAGCCGTTAAAATGAGCAACGACCTTGCTCTTGATTTGGCAAGGAAATATAACGGACAATACATACCCGGATTTCACATTCATCCCGGATATGTTAAGGAATCGTGCGAGGAAATAGAGCGTATGCATAAAGCAGGTGTAAACCTGATCGGCGAACTCGTTCCTTATCTTCACGGCTGGGGAACAGAAAACTTCACAATGAACGGCATTGATGAAATCCTTGATGTTGCCGAGGACTGCAATATGGTCATAAGCTTTCATTCATCGGGTGCCGAATTTGAAACCGTTGTTAAAAATCACCCGAACATCACCTTTGTCGGTGCACACCCCGATGAATACGAAAGATATATGTATCATTTGGAACTTTTGAAAAAATACGACAATTATTACATAGATTTGTCGGGCTACGGCGTTTTCAGACAAAATATGCTCCGCTACGGCATCGACACCGTTGGGGTTGAAAAGTTCCTTTTCGGTTCGGACTACCCGACCTGCAGTCTGCCGATGTATTTGGGAGCGATTCTTCTCGATTCGGACATAACCGATTCCGAAAAAGAATTTATTCTTGCAAAGAACGCAAAAAGAATTTTGAATATTTGAAAATCAAAAGAGTAATCGTTTTTTTTGGACGATTACTTTTTTGAATGTGTCGATACAGAAAAACACCTCATCCGAGTTGCTCTCCTCAATGGGAAGGCTTGGTTTTATGCCATTTTTCAGGCTTCCCCTCAAGGGTAGTAAAACGGCAAATCGGTAGTGAATGACAGTCGATGACTGTCAGAGCCGATTTGTGCACGAGCCCGCAGATGAGACAACTGTTGCCGTAGGTGACTGATGAGGTGTGAAATACTATTTTCGACATTCTGAAATCAGTAATCGTTCTTTTGCCAATCCACACATTGACAGTTTGTGCAATTTGCGTTATTTTCAAAAAAACTATTCCCAAAACCAAAAGATTATAGTATAATATAAAAAGAGAGCTTCCAAAACAAGAAAGGCAGTGATGAAATGAAAATTGAAAAGCTGGAATTCAACAAAATAAAAGTAACGGTTTATCCCGTTGATTTAATAGATATGAACATAAAACCGGAAAGTTTGAGACCGGACTCGCCGCAGCTGCACGGTTTTCTTTCAAGCATTATGGAAAAAATTAAACAGGAGACAGGATTTAATCCGTATTCAAAAAGAACGGTGGTTGAAGCTTCCCCATTGGGAGACTGCATCGTTTTGACTGTGACAACGCTCGGTGAGAGAAATGTTCCAAATGAAATAACCGCAAAAAAAGGTATAAAAGCTGTCTTAAAAAATAAAAAAGACAAAAACAATGTTTTCATCTTCGATAATTTTGATAATATGTGCAGTGCAATAATCCGCTTCGGTGATAATTCGCTTTCGTCGGGAACACTCTACAAAATCGAAAAAAACTACGCCCTCTCTTTTTCGCATATTGAAGACAGTGAAAAGGTACTTATGCGTGAATTTGCACTGATGAATGACAAAAGTCCGCTTGCCTGCGATTTTTTGAACGAACACGCCGAAATAATCGCAAACGGAGACAAATTATTGTCCTTGGCAAACGGAATTAAGGAACTTTCCTTAAATTAACACATTCATCATCATTTTCAAGCTGTGACAAAATTATATCCCTCGGATCAACTTCTTCCGGAATATCCGGCAGAAGTTTCTTTTTATACAAAACATAGCTTTTACAGCCCTTTTTCATACCGTGTCTCACTATTGTCAGATTTTGAGTATATATCGCATCCTCTTTCAGATGCTCATACATATCATTGATAAGCCTTTTGCCCAAATCATTCAACTCTCCGATATCCAAAATATCCTCATTTTTCTTAACCTTTTCATTGAACATCGTTTCGCCGAGAATATAGGCAACAGGCACTTCAAATATTTTTGAAAGCTCGTGATATTGGTCAGCCGAGGGCATTCTTGAACCACATTCCCAATTTGTCACGGCGTTTCTTGAAACATTCATCAAAAAACCGAGTTCCCGTTGTGTCAGCTTTTTATTCTTTCTCAATTGCTTTATTATCGGTCCCGTAATCCTTGCAACATCGTATCTGTGCATTTAGTCACCCTCCCTTTTTTCTTACATTTTACAACCACAAACATAGCAATGTCAAGACCAAAATGCACCAACACACAACTTAATTTTTGTTATTTTTGCACAACAGAAAAATGTAATAAAATTTCATTAAATATATAATGATGTCTTGTAATTTCAAAAAAAATGTGATAAAATAAATTATAGAATAAAATTGGAGGAATATGCCGAAAAACGGCAATAATTATTATGGCAGAACATATCAAACAAGAAGAAACAGCTCTTCAGCGTTCATATATTTACAAAATAAAAGAGCTTAATATGAAATATGCAAATATTCACGGAGCACCGCCAAAAGCAATGACCCAAACCTACGGCTGTCAGCAAAACGAAAATGACACCGAGCGTATAAGAGGTATGCTTTTTGAGGCAGGCTTTGAATTTTGCGAAAACGAAAACGATGCCGACCTCGTTATTTACAACACCTGTGCCGTCAGAGAAAATGCCGAGCAAAAGGTGTTCGGAAGATTGGGCATTTTGAAGCACATCAAGGAATCAAGACCGGATTTGTTGATAGGCATCTGCGGTTGTATGGTTCAGCAGGAGCATATCACCAAAAAAATCAAAAAAACATACGACCATGTCGATTTGATTTTCGGAACGCACGCACTTTACCGCTTGCCGCAGCTTTTGTATGAAGCAATGACAAAAAACAACAAAAAAAGTGTTGTTGACATCGAAAATTGCGACGGAAGAATTGCGGAGGACATTCCGATTTTGAGAGATTATTCTCAAAAAGCCTGGGTTTCTGTAATGTACGGATGCAATAACTTTTGCTCCTACTGCATAGTCCCGTATGTCAGAGGTCGGGAGCGAAGCAGAAATCCGAAAGATATTATCGCAGAAATAAATGAGCTTGTCAAAAACGGCTGCACCGAAATCAGCCTTTTGGGGCAGAATGTCAATTCATACGGCAAAGATTTGGATGATGATATTAATTTTGCAAAACTTTTGTATATGGTAAACGACATTCCCGGAGTTCAGCGAATTCGCTTTATGACCTCTCACCCCAAGGATTTATCGGATGAACTTATCACGGCAATTGCCGAGTGTGACAAAGTTTGCAAACAGCTCCATCTCCCTGTTCAGGCTGGAAGTAACAAGGTTCTTGCCGATATGAACAGAAAATACACAAAGGAAGATTATCTTGAAAAAATCCGAAAGGTCAAGAAAAAAATCCCGAACATATCTTTATCAACAGACATAATCGTCGGATTCCCAACCGAAACAAACGAAGATTTTTCGGAAACAATCGATGTTTTGAAACAGGTTGAATACGATAATATCTTCTCATTTATCTATTCACGCCGTGAGGGAACGCCTGCGGCAAAGCTTGATTTCGTTTTGAGCGAGGAGGAAATTCATAAAAATTTCAACCGTCTCCTTGAAGTGCAGAACGAAATTTCAAAGAGAAAAAATGATGCCTATGTCGGCAAAATCGAAAAGGTTTTGGTTGACGGTGTGAGTAAAAACAACGAAAAAACACTGTCGGGGCGTCTTGATTCTTCAAAAATAGTTAATTTTGTCGGAGATGAAAATCTTGTAGGACAATATGTAAATGTTAAAATTACCGAAGCACACACCTGGAGCTTAAACGGTGAATTGATATAAAAGAAAGGAAATGATTAAAATGACAATACTCGAAAAAGCACACGAACTCGGAGAAATGATTAAGGCATCGGAGGAAATGGAAGCCCTTAACAAAGCCGAAGAGGTTCAAAAGAACGATGAAGAAGCAGAAAAGCTTTTGCAGGAATACAATTTAAAAAGAATGAACATTGCAAGAGATTTTCACGAAAAGAAAATTCAGCAAGCTGAAGCAATAATAAAAAATAACGAAGCTTTCTCCGAAATGGTTAAGAGCAATGCATCCATTGCGGACTATGTAGAAAAAAAGAAAGCTTTTGACGAAATGGTTTCAAAGGTCAATCAGGTTTTGAACTATTATATAACCGGACAAGACCCGAATTGTACTCACGATTGCAGCACCTGCGGAGGCTGTCACTAATTTGAAAGGACGATAAACCCTTATGAGCGAAATTTCACCCATGATGAGTCACTATCTGCAAACAAAGGAAGAATATAGCGATTGTATTCTTTTTTACAGACTCGGTGATTTTTATGAAATGTTTTTTGATGATGCCGTGACGGTATCGAGAGAGCTTGAGCTTACACTGACGGGAAAAAACTGCGGTATGGAGGAGCGTGCACCGATGTGCGGTGTTCCTTTCCACAGTGCCGGAGTTTATATTGCAAGGCTTGTCGAAAGAGGCTATAAGGTTGCAATATGCGAGCAGGTTGAAGACCCCAAGTCCGCAAAAGGAATTGTTAAGCGTGAGGTTACAAGAATCATAACCCCCGGAACGGTTCTTGACGAAACAATGCTTGATGAAAAGAAGAACAACTATCTTTGCGTCATCAATCTTTCAAAGGACGAGGCTTGCCTTTCATTCTGCGATGTTTCGGTCGGAGAAATATATCTTACAAAGGTATCGGACATATCCTCCGTTATCAATGAGCTTGCAAGATATTCCCCGTCTGAAATTCTCTTAAATTCCGAAGCCGAAAAAGAGCTTTCACAAATGATTGACAAAAGAATGCACATAAAGCCGCAGTTAATCGATGATGATTATTTCTACAGTTTTTTAACGGAAGAAAGAATAAAAAATCAATTCAAAAAATCCTTTGATGAACTCGGACTTACACCCGACTCACCGGAAGCGGCAACAATTTACGCAACACTCAAATATCTTGACGAAAACCAAAAGGACGGCTATTTGTACATCAATAAACTGAACATATACTCCACCGGAGAATATATGAATATTGATGCCGCCACAAGACGAAATCTCGAAATCACCGAAACAATGAGAGAAAAAAAGAAAAAAGGCTCTCTTTTGGGTGTTTTGGATTACACAAAAACCTCAATGGGGGCAAGAAAACTTGTTTCATGGCTTGAAAAGCCGCTTGTCAATCCAATAAAAATAAACAATCGTCTTTATTCCGTAAAGGAATTGACGGATAATCCTATAATGCGTGATGATTTTGCAATTGCTCTCGGAGGAATTTATGACATTTCAAGAATTGTCAGCAGGGTTTCAACCAATACATTAACACCGAAAGATTTGGTTTCTCTAAAGCAATCTCTTTTAAAGCTCCCCGAAATCGAATATCTTCTTTCGCAAACAAAATCCCCAATGCTTTCCGAAATGTATCGCAAAATGGATGTTATGAGCGATTTGTCCGCACTTTTGAACGATGCCGTGGATGACGAAGCAAGCACCGTTTTAAAGGGTGGAAAAATCATAAAAGAGGGATACAATAAAGACCTTGAGGTTTTCCGTGATGCAATGAAAAACGGAAAAAGCTGGATTGCAAGAGTTGAAGCACAGGAAAGAGAAAAAACGGGAATTAAAAATCTGAAAACGGGATATAACAAGGTTTTCGGATATTATATAGAGGTAACAAAATCCAATATATCCGATGTTCCGCAAACATACATAAGAAAGCAAACTCTAACCAATGCCGAAAGATACATAACTCCGGAGCTCAAAGAAATTGAAGAAACAATTCTTTCCGCCTCCGAGAAATTTGAAGCACTCGAATTGAAGCTTTATGAAGAAATAAGACAGGCGGTTATGAAAGAATCGGAAAGACTGCGAAACATCAGCGAAATCATATCAACTCTTGATGTTTTATACTCTTTCTCCGTTGCGGCTTACAAAAACAACTACACAATGCCCGAAATCACCGACTCAAGCGAAATTTCCGTGACCGACGGCAGACATCCTGTCGTTGAATCTATGCTGAACGACACAATGTTTGTTCCCAACGACACATTTTTAAATTCAGCCGACCAGCGTCTTATAATCATAACAGGTCCGAATATGGCCGGAAAATCCACCTATATGCGTCAAGTTGCACTTATTTCGCTCATGGCACAAATCGGAAGTTTTGTTCCTGCCTCTTATGCAAAGCTCGGCGTTGTTGACAGAATATTCACAAGAGTCGGCGCATCGGACGATATCGCCGCAGGTCAAAGTACCTTTATGCTTGAAATGGTTGAGGTTGCAAATATTTTGAAAAACGCAACTGAAAAATCTCTTGTAATTCTTGACGAAATCGGCAGAGGTACAAGCACATATGACGGTCTTTCCATAGCTTGGGCTGTTGCCGAATATATAAACAACAAGCGTAAAATAGGAGCAAAAACGCTTTTTGCAACTCATTATCACGAATTATCCGAGCTTGAAGAAAAGCTTGACGGTGTTGCAAATTACAGAATCGCCGTCAAAAAAAGAGGCGACGATATAACATTTTTGAGAAAAATTGTCCGAGGCGGTGCGGATGACAGCTTCGGTATCGAGGTTGCAAAGCTTGCCGGACTTCCCGATGAGGTTATCAAACGAGCAAAGGAAATTTTGAAAAAAATAGAAAACGACGATGTTTCGTCAATTCACAAGGCAGAAAAAAAGAGTTCGCAGGATTTCGTTCAAATGAGTGTGGAGGACACAACAGCCGAAAAAATTCTTTCGGAACTTAAAACTCTCGATGTTACAACGCTCACGCCGATTGAAGCTATGACAAAGCTCTATGAGCTGACCAACAGAGCAAAAAATAACTGAACACAGGAGCTATGGATATGGGAAAAATAAATCTTCTTGACAATGAAATATCGGATAAGATTGCGGCAGGCGAAGTTGTCGAACGACCTATGTCGGTTGTCAAAGAGCTTGTCGAAAATTCGATAGATGCCGGTGCAACACGCATAAGCGTTGAAATCAAAAACGGCGGAAGCACCTACATCAAGATAAGCGACAACGGATGCGGTATGGAAAAGGATGATGCCACAGTCGCATTTTTACGCCATGCCACAAGCAAAATTTCCTCCGTTGACGATCTTGATGCCATATACACCCTCGGTTTCAGAGGAGAAGCACTTTCAAGTATCGGTGCTGTTTCAAGAGTTGATTTATACACAAAAAGAAGCTCTGACGAGTCGGGAACGCACACGATATGCGAGGGCGGAGACATTGTTTCCGCAGAGGATACGGGAATACCCGACGGAACAACATTTCTTGTCAAAAATCTTTTTTACAATGTCCCGGCAAGAATGAAATTTTTGAAAAAGGATGCAACCGAAGCCGGATATATTTCCGATATGATGACTCGATTTATCCTTTCTCACCCCGAAATAGCTTTTACCTTTATAAACAATTCAAAAACCGTTCTTTCCTCCCAGGGTGACGCAAATCTTCAAAATGCAGTCTATGCCGTCTATGGCAGGGATTATGCAACGGCAATGATTCCCGTTGATTTTCAATCGGAAAACATTAAAATAAACGGTCTTACCGGCAAGGGCAACACAGCACGCCCGAACAGAAATTATCAAAGCTTTTTCATCAACGGACGCTATGTTAAAAGTCCGCTGATAATGCGTGCGGTTGAGGAAGCATACAAAAATCAGGTTATGATAGGAAAATTCCCCGTATCGGTTTTAAACATCGAAATAAATCCGAAAATGACCGATATAAATGTTCATCCGACAAAGCTTGAAGTTAAATTTTCAAACGAAAACGAAATCTACAGAGCTGTTTATAATGCCGTGAAGGAAGCTTTATACAGCATTATGGATATTCCCAAAATTGAAAGAACGGAATCAAAAAAAGAAAAACCGTTCCAAACCTTTGAGCGTGACAACACGATCGTTTCAAAATCACAGATAGAAATATCGACATCAGCTCCCGAAAGGTCGAAAACAGAGTCTGTAGCTCAAGATATTCTCAAAAAGGATTCGACTTATTTCGATAAACCGCAAACCATTGTGGCATCTCCTCAATTTTTTGAACGAAGCTTTGAAAAAAAAGAGGAAGCTCCAAAAGCATACTCCGACATAATCAAAGAAGAAACAAAGAAAATTTTGGAAATTTCATCCGAAGTTCCCGAAGTAAAAAAAGAAATTCAAACAATATCTGCAGTTAAGGAAGAAAAAATCTCCGAAACGAAAACTGAAAATATCAAAATTCCAACGGAGAAAAAAAAGCCGACAGAATTTAAGCTTGTGGGTCAGATTTTCGATACCTATATCATAATCGAAAGTGACGGCAAAATGATGATTATCGACCAGCACGCCGCCCATGAAAGGTTAAAATACGAGGAATTGAAAAAATCAACCGAAAGCTCAAAAATTTATTCGCAGGCAATGGCAATTCCTGCCGTGACAAGTCTTACTTCAACCGAAATGACAGTATTTTTGCAAAATGCCGATTTTATTAACGAACTCGGTTTTGAAGCGGAACAATTTGATGAAAACAGTGTCATAATAAGAGCTGTTCCCTCATCGCAGACAGATGATGTTGAGGATTTGTTTGTTGAAATTCTTTCAATGCTTGAAGATAACAAACGGGAAATAATTTCCGAAAAAAGACAAAGACTCTTATACACAATTGCCTGCAAGGCAGCTATAAAAGCAAATCACAAGCTCGATAAATCGGAGCAGACAGCACTTGTCCAAAAGGTTCTTGAGCTTGATAACATAAACACCTGTCCTCACGGCAGACCTATTATAGTGTCTATGACATTAAAAGAAATCGAAAAGGAATTTAAAAGGATTATATAATGGACAAAATACCAATTATAGTTATCGGCGGCCCGACGGCATCAGGAAAAACCTCCCTGTCAATAGAGCTTGCCAGTCTTTTGAATACAGAAATAATTTCCTGCGACAGTATGCAGATATATAAATATATGAATATCGGAACCGCAAAACCCACCGAAGAGGAAAAATGCGGAATAGTTCATCATATGATTGACATTATAGAGCCCAACACCCCCTTTTCCGTTGCGGAATTTGTTCCGATGGCACATTCAGCCGCAGAAGAAATTTACAAAAAAGGAAAAATCCCCGTTGCGGTCGGAGGAACGGGACTATATATAAAATCTCTCATAGATGATATTGATTTCAGAAGCGACGATTCAAATCCCAATATCCGATATGAGCTTGAAAGGCTTGAAAAGGAGAAAGGAATCGACTACCTCGTTGAAATGTTAAGAGGTTTTGATGCAGTATCTGCTGAAAGAATACACAAAAACAACAAAAGAAGAATAATTCGGGCGATTGAATTCTACAAGGCTACCGGCATACCGATTTCCGAACACCAGGAGGAAACAAAGAAAAAAATTTCCCGATATAAGCCTTGTATGATGGCTATTCGCTGGGATATGCAAAAGCTTTACGAACGAATCGAACAAAGAGTTGATATAATGTTAAAAAGCGGTCTTGTCGATGAAGTCAAAAGGCTTTGCGATATGGGTTATACCGACAGTATGCTTTCAATGCAGGGTATCGGATACAAAGAAATTATTGCCTATTTGAACGGTTTGGTATCTCTTGATGAAGCCATATACAACCTCAAGCTCGGAACAAGACATTATGCAAAAAGGCAGATGACCTGGTTTAATAAGGAAGAAAGAATCAATTGGATTGACTATGATGCTGACATATTGTATGAAGCAAAAAAATTAATTTCCGACTTTGGAGGTATTTAATGGCACTTTACGCAATTTCGGACTTGCACCTGCCAATCGGTGTCAACAAGCCTATGGACATATTCGGAAGCAAATGGGCAAATTATGTCAACAAGCTCGAAAAAAATTGGCAAAATATAATTACAGACGAAGATGTTGTAATAATTCCCGGAGACATCTCCTGGGCAATGTATCTTGACGAATCGATACCTGATTTTTCATTTATCCACTCCCTGCCCGGCAAAAAAATTATTTCAAAGGGAAATCACGACTATTGGTGGACAACAATGTCAAAAATGAACGCATTTTTGGCTGAAAACGATTTTTCAAGTATAACATTTATGCAAAACAACGCCTTTATGTATAAAAACACGGCAATATGCGGAACAAGAGGCTGGAGCTATGTCGGTCTCGGCGAGGCAACCTCGGAGGACAGAAAAATTTATGAACGGGAAATCGGCAGATTGAAACTTTCTCTCGATGTAGCAAAAAAATACAATCCCGAAAAAATCATTGTGTTTTTCCATTATCCTCCAATCCTTTCCGATTGGAGAAATACAGGGTTTTCCGCGGTTCTTGAAGAATACGGCGTTGATATTTGTGCATACGGGCATCTGCACAACGCAAAAAGAGAAAATGTTGCCGAAGGTGAGCACAACGGCATAAAATATATGCTTGTTTCGTGCGATTATCGTGATTTTATCCCCGTCAAATTGTGCGATTAGTATAAAAAATAAAAATTTACAAAAAAACAATTGAAATTTAAAAAATATATGTTATAATATGATATGATACGATAATGGCGGATTGTGCCGTTATATAATATTTAATTACTATAGGAGGCTTTTACAATGGCTGTAAAATCAGAACAAGTGGAAAAAAATCTTGTGAAACTTACATTTGAAGTTTCAAGAGAAAAATTTGAAGAGGGTATTAACAACTCATATAAAAAGAATAAGGCAAAATTCAATATCCCCGGTTTCAGAAAGGGTAAGGTTACAAAGGCTATCATAGAAAAATATTATACAGAGGCTGTATTTTATGATGATGCAATCAACTATGTTTTGCCGGATGCATATGATGCTGCAGTTAAAGAATCAGAACTTGATGTTGTTGCAAGACCCGAAATCGATGTTGAAGAAATCAAAAAGGGCGAGCCGGTTGTTTTCACTGCACTCGTTACAACAAAGCCCGAAGTTAAACTCGGAACATACAAAGGTATAAAAGTTGAAAAAATCGAGAATACTGTAACAGACGAGGATGTCGATAAAGAAATCGATGCCGCAAGAGCAAGAAATGCAAGAGTTATCAGTGTTGAGGACAGAGCCGTTCAGAGCGGAGATATCGCTGTTATCAACTTTGAGGGATTCTGCGACGGTGTTGCGTTTGAGGGCGGAAAAGGCGAAAACTATGACCTTGAAATCGGTTCAAACACATTCATCCCTGGTTTTGAAGACCAGGTTATCGGCGCTGAAATCGGCAAGGAAATCGATGTTAACGTAACATTCCCGGAAGAATATCACGCTCCCGACCTTGCAGGAAAGCCCGCTGTGTTCAAAGTAACCGTTAACGAAATCAAAGTTAAGGAGCTTCCCGAAGCAGATGACGATTTTGCATCGGAAGTAAGTGAATTTGAAACATTCGCAGAATACAAGGACAGCGTTAAGAAAAAGCTTGAAGAACAAGCAGAGGAAAAGGCAAAGCAGGATACCGAAAATGCAGTTATCGAAGAAGTTGTTAAAAATGCCGAAGTAGAAATTCCGAAGGCTATGGCTGACACACAAATCGACAGAATGATTAACGATTTCGCACAGCGTTTGCAGTATCAGGGAATGAGCATTGATATGTATCTCCAATATACAGGCTCAACAATCGAAGCTATGAGAGAAAACTTCAGAGAACAGGCTGAAAAGCAGTGCAAGGTTACTCTTGTTATCGAAGCTGTTATGAACAAGGAAGGCATCGATGTTACTGACGAAGAAATTGACGACAAGATTGTTGAAATGAGCAAGATTTACAATATGGAAGTTGAAAAGCTCAAAGAGGTACTCCGTCCCGAAGATAAAGATGATATCGCAAAGGACATCAAGTTTGCAAAGACAGTTGATATGCTCGTCAACAAAGCAAAAATTAAATAATTATTGCTTACTTATCAAAGAAAGGAATGATTGGCATGAGTTTAGTACCAATGGTAGTGGAGCAGACAAACAGAGGAGAGCGTTCATACGATATCTTCTCAAGACTGCTTGAAGACAGAATTATATTTTTAGGGGAAGAAGTTAACGACGCAACCGCAAGTCTTGTAGTTGCACAAATGCTTTATTTGGAGTCAAAGGACCCTGATAAAGATATTCAATTGTATATCAACAGCCCCGGCGGTTCAATAACAGCCGGAATGGCAATTTATGACACAATGCAGTACATAAGATGTGATGTTTCGACAATTTGCATCGGTATGGCTGCAAGTATGGGAGCATTTTTGCTTGCCGCAGGTCAAAAGGGAAAGAGATTTGCCCTCCCCAACAGCGAAATTATGATTCATCAGCCATTGGGAGGAATGCAGGGTCAAGCTACAGATATTCAAATTCACGCTGAAAGAATTATCAAAATGAAACAGCATTTGAATGAAATTTTGAGTGAACGCACGGGTCAGCCTTTGGATGTAATCCAGGCAGACACCGAAAGAGATAACTTTATGTCAGCAGACAAAGCAAAAGCTTACGGTTTGATTGACCAGGTTATCGAATCCAAAAAGAAATAATTTTTATCAGGGGTACATGGAGCAATTGCACCGTGTGCCCCGATTGACACTAATCTGATATTCGGAAAGGTTTGTGACACAATGTCAAAAAAAGAAGAAAATAATAATAACGAAATATATTGTTCCTTTTGCGGCAAGCGTGAGAGTGAGGTCAAAAAAATAATTTCGGGCAACAACACATTTATCTGTAACGAATGTGTTGATATCTGCAACGGAATTCTTGCAAATGATTATGACATTTCATCTGACGATGAATCGCTTGAACTCCCAAAGCCAAAGGAAATCAAAGAGGTTCTTGACCAATATGTAATCGGTCAGGAAGAGGCAAAGAAAATTCTTTCTGTTGCCGTTTATAACCACTACAAAAGAATTGAGAGAGAGGAAACGGATGTTGAACTTCAAAAGAGTAACATTCTCCTAATCGGTCCGACAGGCTCGGGAAAAACATTTTTGGTTCAAAATCTTGCAAAGATACTTGATGTACCCTTTGCAATTGCCGATGCAACTTCTCTTACCGAAGCCGGATATGTCGGCGAAGATGTCGAAAATATACTCCTAAAGCTTATTCAGGCTGCAGATTATGATATTGAAGAAGCTGAAAGAGGAATTATATATATAGATGAAATCGATAAAATCGCAAGAAAATCGGAGAATGTTTCCATAACAAGAGATGTCAGCGGTGAGGGCGTTCAGCAAACACTTCTGAAGGTTCTTGAGGGAACTGTTGCCTCCGTACCCCCCCAGGGCGGAAGAAAGCATCCGCACCAGGAACTTATACAAATAGATACAACCAATATTCTTTTCATATGCGGCGGTGCATTTGACGGAATTGAAAAGATAATCGGTGACAGAATAGGCAAAAAAGGACTCGGCTTTGGTGCTGAAATCGAAAGTAAGCAGGAGAGAAACATCAGTGAGCTTTTGAAATCTGTTTCACCGAAAGATTTGCTGAAATTCGGCTTAATTCCCGAATTTATCGGTCGTCTTCCTGTCGTGGCAAAGCTTGAACAGCTTGACGAACAAGCTCTTTGCGACATTTTGACAAAGCCGAAAAACGCACTTGTAAAGCAGTATCAAACATTGTTTGATATGGACGGAGTTAAGCTTGACTTTGATTCCGATGCGGTCAGTGCTATTGCAAAAAAAGCTCTCAAACGCAACACAGGCGCAAGAGGACTTCGTTCAATAATAGAAGAAATTATGACAGATATAATGTTTGAAGTCCCATCCGACCCAAGCGTTAAGGAATGCATCGTTCACGAAGACTGCGTGAATAGTGATAAACAACCCGAGCTTATAAGGGCGTAAAACAGTTTTCAAAAGGCTTCTCTTAAAATGAGAAGCCTTTTTTACTTGCAAAAAAAGAGGATGTATAAACATCCTCTTTTATTAAAATCACCTTTTATCAGATAACGCCTTGTGCGAGCATTGCTTCAGCAACTTTCAAGAAACCTGCAATATTTGCACCTGCCATAAGGTTGCCTTCCATACCGTATTCTTTAGCGGCAGAAGCACAGCTGTTATAGATATTAACCATAATACCGTGAAGCTTTTCGTCAACCTCTTCTGCTGTCCAAGAATAACGCATACTGTTCTGACTCATTTCAAGAGCTGAAACAGCAACACCGCCTGCATTTACTGCCTTTGAAGGAGCTGTCAAAACCTTGTTTTCCTGCAAGTATTCAATAGCTTCGTTTGTTGTAGGCATATTTGAAACTTCGATATAATATTTAACACCGTTTGCAACGATTTTCTTCGCATCTTCAATTCCTACTTCGTTCTGTGTTGCACAAGGCATAATAACATCAGCCTTAACACCCCATGGCTTTTCGCCTGCGTGGAATTCAGCACCGAACTTGTCAGCGTAATCTTGAACCTTATCACGACCGGAAGCACGCATTTCAAGCATATATGCAGCCTTTTCCTTTGTGATTCCGTCTTTATCGTAAACATAACCGTCAGGACCTGAAATTGTCAATACCTTACCGCCGAGGTCATTAATCTTAAGAACAGCACCCCAAGCAACATTACCGAATCCCGACAAAGCAAATGTCTTTCCCTTGATATCATCGCCGCAACCTTTCAAAACCTCGTTGCAGTAATAAACAGCACCGTAGCCTGTAGCTTCCGGTCTTACAAAGCTTCCGCCGTAAGAAATGCCCTTACCTGTCAAAACAGCGTTTTCAAAGTTGTTGCAAATTCTCTTATACTGACCGAACAAATAACCGATTTCTCTTGCACCAACACCGATATCACCGGCAGGAACATCGACATGAGAACCGATATGACGATAAAGTTCTGTCATAAAGCTCTGGCAAAATCTCATAATTTCGCCGTCACTCTTACCTCTCGGGTCAAAATCAGAACCACCCTTACCGCCGCCGATAGGCAAACTTGTAAGAGAGTTTTTAAATGTCTGTTCAAATCCAAGGAATTTAATTACGCTCAAATTTACAGACGGGTGGAAACGAAGACCGCCCTTATAA
>CAZGZZ010000021.1:0-30246 GCA_964530315.1 uncultured Lachnospiraceae bacterium | reverse complement strand
AAAAACAACGAAACGGCATAGAACAAACTATGCCGCCTCGAAGAAAACATTATTACTGTTTTATTAAGGACACCCTTTTGACAGGATTTTTATTTTTACTTCAAAAAAGCTTCAGCTTTTGCAATTGCTGCCAAAACGGTTTCCTCCGCAGGTCCTCCGACAATCTTTCTGCCGTTCACACAGGTTTGCATACTTATTGCATCATAAATATCATCTTCGATTATATCGGAAAATTCTTTCATTTCCTCAATTGTCAAATCATCAAGACTTATTCCCTTTTCAATGCATCTGTAAACCATTCTGCCCGAAACGCCGTGTGCTTCACGGAATGGCATTCCCTTTTTCACCAAATAATCAGCAAGGTCGGTTGCATTTGTGAAGCCGCCTCTTGCCCCCTTATTCATAGCATCCTTATTAATTTTCATTGTTGCTATCATATCACAGAATACAGGAATACAAAGTTTGATTGTATCAACAGCATCAAAAATCGGTTCTTTATCCTCCTGCATATCCTTATTATATGCAAGCGGAATCCCTTTCATCGTTGTTAAAAGACCCATCAAATGACCATAGACTCTTCCCGTCTTTCCTCTTATCAATTCCGCTACATCGGGATTTTTCTTCTGCGGCATAATGGATGACCCGGTTGAAAAAGCATCATCCATTTCAACGAATGAAAATTCATTACTCGACCACAAAATCAATTCCTCGCAAAAGCGTGACATATGCATCATTATAATTGAGAAAACTCCGGCAAGCTCAATTGCAAAATCTCTGTCCGAAACACCATCCAATGAATTCATTGTAATATCGTCAAAACCAAGCTCTTTTGCAACAAATTCACGGTCAAGCGGATAAGTTGTTCCCGCAAGTGCACCCGAACCCAACGGCATAACATTCATTCTGTCCGCACAATCACACAATCTTGCATAATCCCTTTTGAACATTTCAAAGTATGCCATAATATGATGTGCAAAAGTTATCGGCTGTGCTTTTTGAAGATGTGTGTATCCCGGCATAATTGTCTTTATATTGTCCTTTGCAATTTCAACAAGAACACTCATAAGATGCATAAGCATTTCTTTTATTTCCGCAGTTTCATCAAGCAAATACATTCTTATATCCAATGCAACCTGGTCATTTCTGCTTCTTCCCGTATGCAGTCTTTTTCCTGCATCTCCGATTTTTTGTGTCAAAAGCTTTTCAATATTCATATGAATATCTTCGGCATCTATGTCAAACACAACCTCGCCCTTTTCAATTTCGGACAAAATTTCTCCGAGTCCCGCCACTATCTTGTTAGCATCTCCGGCTGAAATTATTTTTTGTTTGCCAAGCATTTTTGCGTGTGCTATGCTTCCCTTTATATCCTGTTTATACATTCTTTTGTCAAATCTTATCGAAGAATTAAAATCATCAACCTTTTTGTCGGTTTCCTTTTGAAATCTTCCTCCCCAAAGCTTTGCCATAATTTTATTCCTTTCTCAAAAAAACTTTGGTAATTGCATAAATGCAATTACCAAAATAATATTTATTTATCTTCGTTGTTCTTCATCATCATAGCACGAACTTTTAACGGCAAACCGAACAAATTGATAAATCCTTCGGAATCCTTGTGTGAATAAAGCTCGTGGCTGTCGCCGAAGCTTGCAATGTTTTCGTTATAAAGTGAATAATCACTCTTTGCTCCTGCAGGAGTAATGCTTCCCTTGTAGAGCTTTAATCTTACTTCACCGGTAACAGTTTCTTCCATTGAATCAACCATTGCCGAAAGAGCTTCTCTCAAAGGTGTGTACCATTTTCCGTCATAAACAAGCTCGGAGAACTTGATTGCGGCTTGACGCTTAAAGCTCTGTGTATCTCTGTCAAGGCAAAGATATTCCAACTCTTCGAGAGCCTTATAAAGAATTGTTCCGCCCGGTGTTTCATAAACACCTCTTGATTTCATACCGACAAGTCTGTCCTCAACAATATCTGCGATACCTACACCGTATGCTCCGCCGATTTCATTAAGCTTTTCAACCAAAGGTCTCGGTGCAAGCTTTTCTCCATCAACCGCAACCGGAACACCCTTTTCAAATCTTATTGTTACATATTTTGCTTCTTCGGGAGCTTTTTCGGGAGGAACTGTCAGCTTCAAAAGACTGTCAAGCTGCGGCTCGTTTGCCGGATCCTCCAAATCCATACCCTCGTGACTGATATGCCAAATATTTCTGTCTCTTGAATACAAATCTTTCTTTGTTACAGGGATTTCAATTCCGTGTGCCTGTGCATAATCAACTGCATCTTCCCTTGATTTGATATCCCAAATTCTCCAAGGAGCTATAATCTTCAAATGCGGTGCCAATGCTTTTATTGTCAATTCAAAACGAACCTGGTCGTTTCCTTTTCCCGTAGCACCGTGGCAAATTGCCGTTGCTCCCTCTGCCAATGCAATTTCAACAAGTCTTCTTGCGATTATAGGACGAGCGTGCGATGTTCCCAAAAGGTATTTTCCTTCATAAACAGCACCTGCTTTCAATGTAGGGAAGATAAAATCTTCAACATATTCGTCTCTCAAATCCTCTATATAACATTTCGACGCACCCGATTTGATTGCTCTTTCTTCCAAACCGTCTGTTTCCTTGCCCTGACCAACATCTCCGCAAACAGCAATAACCTCACAGTCATAATTTTCTCTTAACCATGAAATTATTATTGAAGTATCAAGTCCGCCCGAATAAGCCAATACAATTTTTTCTTTTGCCATGGTTGCAATTCCTCCTTATTTGTTGTACAATATAGTTATTATACACTTTTTATAACCATTATGAATATTATACAACATAATTTATATTTATGCAATAAATAATATACATAAAAATTAACGAAATGTGAGGGTGTTTTTTGTGATAATTTTAGGAATTGATCCGGGATATGCCATTGTGGGCATCGGAGTAATAGAATATAAGGGAAATAAATTCAGACCAATCGAATATAATGCAATAACTACCAAAGCACATACTCCCACCTCTTTAAGACTGAAAACCATATATGACGAAATAAATGTTTTTTTGGACAAGTACTCTCCCGATGCGATAGCTATTGAGGAATTGTTCTTCAACAATAACGCAAAAACAGCAATAGCTGTTGCACAGGCAAGAGGTGTTTTGGTTGTTGCTGCAACAAACAGAGGTATTCCGATTTTCGAATATACGCCACTTCAAATAAAACAGGCTGTCACAGGCTACGGAAGAGCCGACAAAAACCAAATCCAGCAAATGGTTAAAATGCTTTTGAATTTGAACGCAATACCAAAGCCGGACGATGCCGCCGATGCATTGGCTGTTGCGATATGCCACGCTCATTCAGGTGCCATGAACGACCGTTTCGGGCTTAACCGCCTGTGATGTCACAAACATTTAATATAAATGTAAACGCATATTTCTTGACTGTTTTTGTCGATTAATATATCATAAAACTAGGTTATTATGTGTAATCTATATTTTCGGAAAGGATACTTTTTATGTATTATTATATAAAGGGTGAATACATAACAAGCGGTGAAAATTTTATTATCATCGAAGCCGGCGGTATCGGCTACAAAATATTCACCTCTTCGATAACTCTCGACAAAATGCCGCCTGTCGGTTCGACTGTTTTGATTTATACGCATTTTTATATCCGTGAAGAAATCCAGGATTTATACGGTTTTATCGCATATGATGACATTTCTTTGTTTTTACAGCTTTTGTCGGTCAACGGCGTCGGTCCGAAAGCCGCACTTTCAATTATGTCGGCACTCACTTACGAACAATTGGCTCTTGCCGTTATGACAAACGACTCAAAAACACTTACAAAAGCACAGGGCATAGGTCCGAAAGCCGCACAGCGTATAATTCTTGAGTTAAAAGACAAGCTCAAAACATCGGACGCATTACCAGAAGAAATCAAAACAGCTTCCGTTGAAGAGGAAAATTCCCGTTCGGAAGCCGTAACAGCTCTGACCGTTCTCGGTTATTCCGTCAACGAAGCAAAAAATGCCGTTTTGAAAACCGACCCATCCGCAAGTGTTGAAGAGATTATCAAAGAAGCATTAAAATTACTGACAAAGCAGGTGTAAAAATTGATTTTTGACGATAATGAAAGAATTGTAACAGGTGATTACATAGAAGAAGATACAGAAATTGAATCGGGTTTAAGACCGAGACAGTTAAGCGATTACATCGGCCAAGAAAAAGTCAAGGCAAATCTCGATGTATATATAAAAGCGGCTCTTGACAGAAAAGAGGCACTTGACCATGTTCTTCTCTATGGTCCTCCGGGGCTCGGAAAAACAACACTCGCCGGTGTCATCGCAAACGAAATGGGCGTTAATTTGAGAATCACAAGCGGTCCGGCAATCGAAAAAGCAGGAGATTTAGCGGCAATTTTGACAAATCTTTCTCAACACGATATTCTCTTCATCGATGAAATTCACCGTATGAGCAGAATGGTTGAGGAAATTCTCTATCCTGCCATGGAAGATTATGCTCTTGATATAATAATAGGTAAAGGTCCGTCGGCAAAATCAATTCGTCTTGACCTGCCAAAATTTACACTTATCGGTGCAACGACAAGAGCCGGAAATCTTTCCGCACCTCTTCGTGACCGTTTCGGTGTTATATCACGGCTTGAATTATACACTATCGATGAGCTTGTAAAAATAATCAAGCGTTCCGCCTCCCTTTTAAATGTTGAAATTGACGATGAGGGTGCTGAAGAAATTGCCTCCCGTTCGAGAGGTACACCGAGAATTGCCAACAGATTTTTGAAGAGAGTGCGTGATTTTGCGGAAGTTAAATTTAACGGTAAAATTACTAAAAATACAGCTGCTGCCGCTCTTTCATCGATGGAGGTTGATAAAATCGGTCTTGACAACATCGACTCCAAAATGATTTTGACAATGATAAATTCCTTTGCCGGAGGTCCTGTCGGACTTGATACGATTGCGGCATCCATAGGCGAAGATTCAAACACAATCGAGGATGTTTATGAGCCGTATCTGATGCAACTCGGATTTATATCAAGAACTCCGAGAGGAAGAATTGTTATGCCGCAGGCATATGAACATTTTAATCTTCCAAAGCCGGAGGATAACTAATCTCGTGAAGGGAGAGAGAAAAATGAAAAAAATAATCGTCTTTTTTTCCGTATTGATTTATTTGGTGTTTATCAGTGCAGGAATTTGTGCTTACGCCGACTATACAATACAGTACAACGGAATTACGGAGCAATACACAGGCAGTATATATAAGCTTATGATTGACGGTAACATAGTTAATACAACTGTCCCTCCGTTAATTTTCAACGATTACGCACTCGTTCCGATCAGAGAGGTTTTTGAGCCGATGGGAGCTGATGTCAATTACATAGATGTGTCAAAGCAAATATTCGTAAATTTCGGAGACAGCTATCTTCGTTTAAAGATAGGTGATACGGCAGCAACCGTCAATGAGATTAAAACTCATATACCCGGAAATATCGCACCTATGCTTATTTCGGTTAATTCATCAAGTGCAAAAACTATGGTTCCTGCCAGATTTATTGCCGAAAAGCTCGGATTTGACGTAAATTTTGATGCTGCAAACGGAATTATAAAAATAAATAGACCTCCCGTTGTGACAAAAGCTTCGATAAATAATTATAATGTATCATCATCAGGTTTAAACACAACAGTGAAAATATCATTTGATAAAGCCATAGGTGACTACACAAAACCTGCTGTAACAAATTCAAATGTTTTGTATTTTGATGTTTCAAACTGTACCTACTCCCTTAATTCAACCAATGAAATAAATCAAGGTGCTGTCAAGGCACTGCGTTTTGGCATACACTCCGATTCCACAAGAATAGCTCTTGACCTCGGAACTTATACCGGATATAAGGTTATTTTATCCAACGACAAAAAGACATTTACCGTAACTGTTTCGACACTAGGAGAACAAACATCGCAAGATCCTGTTCCAACACCCACGCCCGGGCAGTCTGCAACCGAAAAAATTGTTGTTATCGATGCAGGACACGGCGGCAAAGATGCCGGAACTCACGGAGATATTGACGGAGTCAGCTATTATGAAAAAGATTTGAACTTAAAAGTTGCAAAAAAAGTACAATCTATTCTTGAAAATTCCGGTATTAAAGTTATAATGACACGAACATCGGACACATATCCAACTTTGACGGAGCGTTCCGACATTGCAAATGTAAATGATGCCGTTATGTTTGTAAGTATTCACTCAAATTCCGCAACTTCAGAAACTGCATCGGGTTTTGAAGTGTATTACAGTAATCAAAACAATTCACAAACAACGGGAATTGCAAGCAAAGACCTTGCAAATTCAATTGTTTCGGAGCTTTCAAAGAACATAAGCATAAGAAACAGAGGTGTCAAAACAGCAGACCATGTCGTTACAAAAACAAGTTATATGCCTGCTGTTCTCGTCGAAATAGGATTTATGTCCAACAAGGATGATCTTTCGCTTATGGTTACGGAAAATTTCCAAAATGCCTTTGCCCAAAGTATTGCAGCAGGTATAAAAAATGTATTTAATAAAGCACAAATTCCGTCAGAATGCGGAATAATATATGAAGAAATGAAAGCCGCAGAAGCAGCTGCGGCAACTCAAAATTAAACAACGGGGACTATGAAATGAACAAAAGTGATTTTTATTTTGATTTACCGCAGGAGCTTATTGCACAAGAACCGCTAAAGGACAGAAGTTCATCACGCTTGATGTGTCTTGATAAAGTGAGTGGAGAAATACAGCACAAGCATTTTTACGATATCGTCGATATGTTGAATGAGGGTGATTGCCTTATTCTCAATGACACAAAGGTTATACCTGCAAGACTTTACGGTGTTAAAGAGGGTACAGGAGCAAATGTCGAATTTTTACTTTTGCACAAACACTCCCTCGACATATGGGAAGTAATTTTGAAACCTGGCAGAAGAGCAAAACCCGGTTCTGTGATATCATTCGGAGACGGACGGCTTCGTGCCGAAATTTTGGATGTAGTCAACGATGGCAACAGGCTTGTCAAATTTATTTATGACGGTGTTTTTGAAAATATTCTTGATGAACTAGGAGAAATGCCTCTCCCTCATTACATCACAAAAAAGCTTGAGGACAAGGAACGATATCAAACCGTTTACGCAAAAAATTCAGGTTCTGCCGCCGCCCCTACAGCAGGACTTCACTTTACCGATGAAATTCTCGAAAAAATAAAGAACAAAGGTGTTAACATAGGATATGTTACACTTCATGTCGGACTCGGCACATTCAGACCGGTAAAAACAGACAATATTCTCGACCATAAAATGCACTCGGAATTTTATGTTTTGCCGCAGGAAACGGCAGATCTCGTCAATAAAACAAAAAATAACGGCAAAAGAGTTATTTCTGTCGGTACTACAGCTACAAGAACTCTTGAAACTGCCGGACTTGACGGTTTTCCACTTAAACAAAAAAGCGGATGGACGGATATTTTCATATATCCCGGAAAAAAATTCAATGTAATTGATGCTTTAATTACAAACTTCCATCTTCCCGAATCAACTCTTATTATGCTTGTCAGTGCTTTGGCAGGCAGGGATAATGTTTTGAACGCTTATAATGAAGCTGTAAAAGAAAAATATAGATTTTTCAGTTTTGGGGATGCTATGTTTATTCACTAAATTTTATCATCAAAGGAGATTATTATGTTTGAAATTTTACATACAAACGGTATGGCTCGTCGAGGACGATTTCACACTGTTCACGGAACAGTTGAAACACCGGTTTTCCAAAATGTCGGCACAATTGCGGCAATAAAAGGTGCAGTATCAACAACGGATTTAAAAAAACTCGGCTGTCAAGTTGAACTGTCCAACACATATCACTTACATCTTCGTCCCGGCGACAATGTTATCAAGGATATGGGCGGCCTTCACAAATTTATGAATTGGGACAGACCGATTCTAACCGACAGCGGCGGTTTTCAAGTTTTTTCATTGGCAAAGCTTCGTAAAATCACCGAAGAAGGTGTCGGTTTTAATTCCCATATTGACGGAAGAAGAATTTTTATGGGTCCCGAGGAAAGTATGCAGATACAGTCAAATCTTGCATCAACAATAGCTATGGCATTTGATGAATGTATAGAAAATCCGTCACCGTATAATTATGTCAAAAATTCGTGTGAAAGAACATTGAGATGGCTTGTTCGATGCAAAGACAAAATGGCACAATTAAATGCTCAACCTGACACAATAAACAAGCAACAGCTTTTGTTTGGAATTAATCAAGGCGGTATATTTGACGATATCCGTATTTGGCATATGCAGGAAATTGCAAAGCTTGATTTACCGGGATACGCCATAGGCGGACTTGCAGTCGGCGAAACTCACGAAGAAATGTATCACATTCTTGATGTTGTTCTTCCCCACGCCCCCGAAAACAAACCAAGATATCTTATGGGAGTCGGCACACCATCCAATATAATTGAGGGTGTTGCAAGAGGAATAGACTTTTTTGACTGCGTTATGCCGTCAAGAAATGCCCGTCATGGCTTTATTTTTACATGGAACGGAACGATCAATTTGATTAACCAAAAATTTGAGCGTGACCCTCTTCCGATTGACCCAAATTGTGGCTGTGAAGCTTGCCGAAATTATTCAAGAGCCTATATCCGTCATCTCTTTAAAGCAAAAGAAATGCTCGGATTGAGATTGGCGGTTATTCACAACCTGTATTTTTATAATGAGCTTATGGCAAAAATCCGTGAATCTATCGAAAACGATACTTTTGATTTGTTCAGAGAAAAATATTCACCGATACTGGATATGCGTATAAAATAAAAAAAGGTGCTTTCGCACCTTTTTTTATCTTGCCAAATAATTATAAATAATGATTGCGGCATCGGCTCTTGTAAGCAATTTATCGGGATTAAACCTTCCGTTTTCATCTCCGTTAAATACTCCCATTGCACCGAGAATACTTATATAACCGACCTTATCGGTCACATCTTCAAAATAAGGCTTATAAATCGATTGGAGCTTTGCAACCTCTTCAAGATTGAGCGTCCTTATCATATATATCGCCGCATTTTCACGATTTAGCGGTTCGTCTGCCTTTTCATCACCCGATATCACTCCGTTTTCGCACGCAACCATATATTCATTTGTCAATTTATTGTCCTGTTTCAGTGTTATCGGCGAATAATAGACAAGAGCTGACACAAGCAACGAAACATATTCATTCAGCGTAATCACTTCATCGGGTTTATATTCATCACCCTCAAAGCCTATTCCGAATTTTGCAAGTATTTCTATCTCATTTTTTGCATAATGATTTGAAATATCCGTATATTTAAACTCTTCATCATCTTCTTTTATTTCAACTTTTCCGCTCATTGCATCGATATACCCCACATTCTCACTCTTGTAGCCGAGAAGTGCAGTTTTATCGCCCGTTTTTCCTGCCGTTGCGAAATAATAAAGAGTCATATCCGATTTTTCGGAAAGTCTTTGAACGGCTTCCCTTTCCGAAATTATGCCGTCAGGCAATGGAAATTCAATATCGGTGTTATTGATTGAAAAACTCCAAACCTTGCCATTTTCGGGATTTATCTCAATATTTATTGTATCCGGCTCAAATTTGATACCGTTAATATATCTTGTATAACCAAATCTGTTTATTTTTTCAATCTCATTGCTTCTGTATTGTGTGTTTTGGGAAAAATATTTGGGAGCAAGCATTGATAGTGCATTTTCAGCCAATGTACACCATTTTTCATCATACACCTTTTCTCCATAGCTTTCACAATATTTTATATAGTCCTCCGAACGGGTTTTCCAATACAATATATCAAGTGTTTTTGCATTAAGCCTTGCATTTGCATATTTGTAAGTGTATCCGTCATTTGCCTCATAAGATATGTAATAGTAATATTCTTCGGAATTCATATCTTTATAAAGATTTGCCGAAACAAATTTCAAATCCTTATCAATATCCAAAATTTCATTTGTCTCAATTGCTTTTCTTGCTTCTACGGAGGTTTTGAAGCCTGCTATTTCTTCAAGCTTTGCCAATTCATTCTCATACAAGTAAAGACTTCCTCCGCCTCCTTCTTCTGCATCGGCAATAAATTCCTCTTTCATTGTAGAATTTGAATTTCCATAATAATTGTTATTCCAAATCGGCATAACTTCACCTGACAAAGCATTTATAAATTCATTGTCCGACAATCCCGGAGCATATACGATTCGTGCTTTTTTCTCATTTTTTTCATCAATCGTATAAAGGCAATCTACCCCGGCATTTTCGTAATAATAATTCCAAACACTGTTTTCATCAATTATTTCGTTAGGCTTATCGAAAGTTATATTATATGAATAGTTAATATTATAGCGAAGAATTTTTGTTCCGTCTGAATTTACCGAAATATATCCTATATCTCCGTAAACAGGAATATCATTTTCATATCTTTGAAGTCTAAACGAATATGTATCGGAAAACAAATCCTCTCTGTCTGTCATTTTCTCTACTCTTATTTTATCTCCAAGCATCGGATTTAGTGCATTTGCAAGCTTCTGTGCTTTTTTTATTGCTTCATCCGAAAACATTTTATTAATTGAGGGTTTGGCTTGTGAATTGGTGTTGGTTTTATCATAATATCTGTAACCTGTGATTATCCCGTTGTCATATGCGGTAACATTAATACTCTTATTTTTACTTTCCGAATACCAATCAAATGAATAAATCTTAAACTTCTCCCCCTCCATAACAGAGGATTGAAATTCTTTAAATTCAATCGTATCGGGAATTCGCTCCCTTACCGAAAGTAAAACTCCTTTTGAATCGTCCGTATATTCGGCATATGCCGGCAAAACAGACACTGCCATTATTAATGTTAAAACAACAGATATAATCTTTTTCATTTTACTTTTCCTCCTCAACCGCATTAATTATTCCAACATTAAAGCTTATTGCTCCGTAATCCTCCGATGCAATCTGCCCGGTTTCAAATATAACAATCAGCTCGCCGTTTTCATTAATATAATAATCTTCATTGCCGTTTATCAAAGAAAAATCTTTGTAATATTCTCTTTCGTTATCATTTTCGATTTGCTTTTTAATATTTTGTGAAATGCTATTTATCAATTCATTATCATTTCCCAAATAATCAATTAATGTTATAGCTTTAACACTCCTGCCGTTTCCTGCATATGCCGACACATCATTTTGAATGTCTTCGACACACGCCAACGCCTGCTTCTGCACCGCATTTTCGGTATGCACCTGCACTTCTTCTGAAATTTCCGGTTTTACAACCGATTCATCTTTTGTGTAGCTATAAACAATATCCGTTTGCGGCTTTTGTTCTTCTTTTTCCTGTTTTACAGTCTCTTTTTTAGGACTATTCTTCTTTTTTTCTTCGGTTTTTATCGGTGTTTTTTCTTCTTCGACTGCGACATCTTCCGCCGTCAAAGAATTCTCTTCAATCATTCTCACAACCGTTCCGCTATTTTTAAAATCTTGTTTGTTATCATTTTTCAATTCAAATGAATCTTTATTGTTATAAACAACCGATGTCAGTACAACTCCGACAACCAAGCAAGCCGCCACAGACGCCGGGAAAGCTTTTGTAAATTTTTGATATCTTGTTTTAAATAACAGCTTTTTTTGAAGCTTGTCGTTAAGTCTTGCCGGCACTTCGCTGTCATCTTTCATTGCTTTTGAATACAATTCTTCAAATTCAGATTCTGTCAACTCCATACACCTCCAATTTGCTTTTTATTTGCGACCTTGCGTTAAACAATCGGCTTTTAACAGTCCCTTGCGGACAGCTGACAATTTTTGCAATATTTTCAATGCTCACGCCCGAGTTATAGAAAAGGATAAACGGAATACGCATTTTGTCATCCAACTCATTTACAGCTTTTTTAACCGCATCTAAAAGCTCTTTTTTTAAAATTTCATCCTCCGGCGTATTTTCGCTTTTGTAAATTTCCGTTCTTTCGTCTTCATCAATATACTCGGTTGGTGCTATTCTGTTTCTTCTTGCATACTTTCTTTTTTTATTATTCCACAAAGAAACACACACGGATATTAAATAACTCTTCGGATTGTTGTCCAAATCAATCCTTTTCGCAATATCCGTAACCTTTAAAAAGGTATCTTGGTAAAGCTCCTCCGCATCAAATTCGTTATATGTAAGTTTTCTGCAAAAATTATAAATATCTTTGCCGTAGTCTTCAACCAGCTTATTGATTTCGGATATATCCATTCTTACCCTCCTTCATTCAAAATATAGTCACAAATAGGTTTTGGGTTCATCAAAATCCAATTTTTCATATAATTCATTTAGAAATCTTTTCTTTTACAAAAATCGGTCTCATATCCTCAAACGATTTCCAGAAAAAACCTTTGAGCTTTGTCCCCTTATTTTTATCCCACTCTGCCGGAATATCAAACATCTTTGCATTGTTGTCGGTATCAAATATTTTAATTTTTTCAAGACATTCACCGTCATATGACGACAGAATAAACTTGCCCTGTTCATTTTCGTTCGGTGTCAATATCACTTTATTGTCAAGAAATATTATTCTTTCACCAATCAATTTTGAATAGGCTTTAACTCTCGGAGTCCCCGCTTCGTTGCTCCAACTGCCGAAATTTTTTATAAATGCCTGTCCGCTGTCCTCGGTTAGCTTAAAATAAGAATTTGGACTGTTTTCAATTTCCGCAACAATCGAAAATAAACTTCCATTTTCAACAGGCATAGGGCTTGATAATTCAAGTGTGCCATATCCCGAATTATCGATATTAAACACTTCTTCGCAATATAAATCACCGCTTTCGGGATTTTTAATATTTGTTAAATTATTATAAGTTTTTATCCTGATTGATGTATTTTCGCCCTCTATTCCGACATTTACCGCTGTGATATATTCTTTTTTTTTGTTACTGCCCTTTTTTGCTTCAAATATAACCGCCGCCGATTTTGGTTTTCGGAATGTTGCGGCATAAAAATCAACAGTATCGGAATCATAAAAATAGTTATAGTCAAAACGCTCCTTATCGGCAAAAGAAAAAGCGTAAATATATGTACTTGAATTGTCATACGACAGATAAAAATACGGCATAGAGCTGTAGCTGTTTTTTATCAGCCAGCCGCCATTTTGAGTCGCACCTCCGGGTTCAAAGCTTTCCTTTGATATGTTATCGTCCCAGCCTATCACCGTGCAGGCATGAGGATATGAATTAACACTTGTTTCGTTTGAGGGATTGTAATAATAACATTCTCTTATATCATTGTATGAAAAAGTTACCGCCCCGAATTTTTTTATTGCTTCTTTTATTTTTTGTCTTTCAATAATATTGGTGTCCGAATTATCCGCCTTTATTTTTTCAGCACTCAATAAGCGGTAAGCCGAATTTTCCCACCCATTGCAACTATCCGACAAATTCGCACCGACAGGTCCGCACCATTGCGAAAAGAGAGCACAAGCATATGACGGATTGCCATTTTCTGTAAGATAGTTTTTACCCGTCGATACGGCGGCTGTATTTCCAAGCAGATCTTGTCCTCTGTTGTGATACGCATATCCTACCTGTGTCGGAGAAAGTATTGATGAATTTGATGTTATTTCCTCCGCTATTTTGTATTTCATCAAATATGCTTCCGCTGCATTTACCGATGCATACGCCCAACAAAGAGATGTGTTCCCCTGGTCACGAACAGGCGTTATATATCCCTTTTCACGCCCGTCATAGGATGTTTCCGACGCATATGCCAGCATTTCGGAAATCAAAATACCAAAAATTAAAATTCCCGAAATGCATTTTCTTATTATTTTGCTCATTTTAATTATTTCCAATCTTTTTCTTAACATAAAAAACTTCAGCAACAGGCTTCAATTTATAAAAATCAACGAAAAAAGAATTACGGCAACAGAATATTGCATATTGAAATACAATCCGTTCATACACACCAAAATTATAGGTATTGCCGTTAATATCCATTGTCTGAAATTATATTTTTTATCATATCATCAAAGTTTTAAAAGCTCTTGTGCAACAACCTTTGCCAAAATCTTATGTCCCTCATCATTAGGATGCAATCCATCCGAAACAAGTGAGCAATCCGCAGGGTCAATAGGATTGATTTTGAATAAATCAATCACATCTGCCTTTTGGTCCATTATCTCCGCACGAAGATCAAAAGAATAGTCCCAAACAGTTTTCTCTGACGGTACACTTCGGCGTGCAATTCTTGTTCCTCCGACACCGTAATTCATTGCGGATTTTAAACCATATTCTCTTTATATTATTTGGTGAAATACTTTGCCTTCACCTGTCGTTCCGTGTCCCTCGGTAATGCTGTCTCCCAAAAAGTTTATTTTTAAGTCTTTTAACTCCATAAATGTATCTCCTATCATACTTTTTACATTCGCTCAAAATTTGACATGGCTAAATTCATTATACCACACACTGTCAAGCAATGCAACCATCAAAAAACATAAAACTCACAGATTTGCGACCGCTACCGCACCATTAAACTTTTAATTTCAATCTGCCGTTATCACATAATTCTCCGGTGTTTCCTTTTTTATCGGTTTCATCATTTCATCCCACAAATACATTTTGACCGTATATTTATCGGGGTTTTGCATTAGGGCATAATCAAGCGTTCTTTCAAACACATTCAAGCCGTCCGCCACCTCTTCACGCCTACTGTCAACCGACACAAGCTGATTATTTGAATCATAAATCGCAAATGAATAAAGCATAGAATCGGGATTATCCTCCGAATTTAAGAAAGACACCTCTGCCTTTAATTCCTTTGGTTCTTTATTGTAGGACAACACATTATAAGATGATGCATACTTCCCTTTTACAACCTCAAAGTCAATTGAGAAAATATTTCCCGCTTTTCCGCCGTATTTATACTTTCCGTCCTCAATTGTCGCATACATATCGTGAACACCCGTGACACCGTTTATAACAATGCCCGATTCAAGCATTTCGTTTTCCCAACCTCCACCGTCTTTCATAGGCATAGGTATTTTCGCAACAACCGGTCCATTATTTGAATCGATTCTTATATTCACTTCATATCCGTTGTTTGCCGCACCGACTCCATAAATCAAATTGACCTTCATCGGCCATACACTTTCGCCAAAATCAACATTTTTCCAGCAGATATATGAATCGGAATACGAAATACCTCCAAAAAATTTCTTGTCTTCATTTACCTTTACTGAATTGCAGGACGAAAAATTTGTTGTATTGAACACTGTATCCTCAATATTAAATTTCAATTCCGAGCTGAACGAAAATCTTTTCAATGTCATTTTCATACTGTTATCAAATGCAAAACACAAATTCTGTGTTGCTGAAAGTGCGGCTATTTTTTCGCCGGCATCAAATACCTGTTCACCGTTTCCTGCCGAAATTGTTATTTCCCGAAGAAGTTCACCATCGGGACAATTATTATAAATTCGCATTTTTCCGCCAATTTCAACATCCGCATCTATAGCAAATTTCTGCGACTTCTTATTTTCAAAACTCACATAATAATCAAGATGTCTGGTATAATCATCTCCAAGCAGCTGCGGATTATTAAAATTAATGCCTATTCCGCCATCTACAATATCACTGTCCGAAAATCCGACATAGTCTTTCAATGATTTTTTTGCATCTATTGTTTGATACGCTGTCGGAGTTTTATTAAATTTGAATCCGAAAATATTTCCGAATGCACTATTCTTCACAAGAACATACAAATCAAATCTTCCCGATGCCGATGTTGGAAATTCAACCTCTGCTGTTCTAGTTTTGGGAACCTCCCAGCTTCCGTTATTCTCCGATTTCATTTGCGCAATAAGCTCTCCGTCGGCAGAGTTTTTGCGAAATTCCAAAATTCCATTATAATTTCCCGACACTGCATATGATACCTCAACATTTACTGCTCCGTGCCGTCCGAAATCCATATTTTTAAAAACTATACATTCTGTTCCGCTTGTATATCCGAAATAGCCGCCATAATCTCCGCCCTCAATTCCGGTCGAAAATTTATAATTTTCGACCGCATTTGTATATGTATAAGCATCGTAATTTACCTGTCTGTTTTCGATATGCTCCGATGCAAATGCCGTGCTTACAAAAAATATACCGACAGCAACAGCAAAAGCCGTAAATTTCTTAAACATATTGTTCTCCTCTTCATATCCAAACAGCCACCGCCCCGATTCGGGAGCGGCGGCTGTCAAATCATCTTAAATAATTATTTGGTTTCCCACCATTCGTCTATTTGTCTCTGCAATTCTGTTATAATCTTGTCAACACCTGCAGCTTTAAGCTTTGAGTTGAACTCTGCAAGCTTCTTTGAATCATAAAGACCGAGGTCAAGCATTTCAAGATATTCTTTAACAACTGTCTTACAGTTAGAAATTTCAAGTGAAATATCATCCAAGTTTGCATTGAATCCCATCAAAGGAGAAGCAAGAGCGTTTCCGTTATGCTCTTCCATTTCTTCGATAAGTGTCGGTGACTGTACATCTGTCAAATATGCATTGCCCATTGAACCAAGTATATAGAGTGCCGGACCTGCATACTGCTTATCTTCCCTGATTTTGATTTGATTATCGGAAACCTTATCATAATCAACACCTTCAATACCGTATGCAATAAGATTCATAACTTCAGAATCTGTGTTCATAACCTCAATAAGCTTCAAAGCTTCCAACGGATGCTCACTCGTTGTACTGATACCTGTCAAAGCGGCTGTAACACCTGTAGGTGTCATAATAACATCGGAGAATGAAGCTGCTTTAATGTCATATTCATTTCCTGCTGTTGCTGTTGCTTCTGCCATCGGTGAATACTGATGGAACCAAACAGATGCTGTCTTAAATTCTTTCTGCTGTGCCTTTGAATCAGGAATATACTGACCTGTTACCAAACCCTCTTTAATCCACATATTTCTGGTTTCCACATAATCTGCGAATTCCTTTGATTCATATTGGTTAAATACTACAGGCTTGCCTTCCTTTGTAAAGTCGATAACACCCGGCATTGTTTCTTCATAAACTTCAACCATATTGTGGTGTGTTATTACCTGTGACCATGCTTTGCCAACTTCGTTAACTTCAGGTTTAACAGCATGAAGCTTCTTCAAATATGCTGTAATATCATCATAGCTCTTCAAATCATCAATATTTGTTCCTGTAAGGTCAAGATATTCTTTCGGAGCAAAAACAGCTGTTGCTCTTGTTTGCATCTGCCAGTTCGGAACAGCATAAATCTTTCCGCCTACTCTTGTTGCATTCCAAGCAGCTTCTCCTGTCAATTTATATGTTTCGGGAGCATACTCCTTCAATTCTTCTTCTGTGATTTCACGGAATACTCCGTTTGAAACATTTGAATAATAGTTATTCTTCCAATGTGCTGTATATGCAAGATCATAAGCTTCGCCCGCAGCATTCATAACCTGCATTTTCTGGTCATAGTTACCGCTGTCTATAGCTATCATATCAAGTTTAAGATTATATCTTTCAGTCAAAATGTCGTTGACCTTTTCAAAAACAGCATCCTTGCCGTTACCTGACAACAATGTCGGTACATACCATGTGATTGTTGTTGGTCCTTCCGATTTTTTTGCACCGTTACTGCAACCCGAAAGTACGGACGCACCTGCCAAAACGGTGGCAATTGTCTTCATAAACTTCTTGTTCATAATTTTTCCTTCTTTCTTATTATGTTTTTTCTATATAGATATTCATTCGGTTATCAGTCCCCCGAACAAATACATATACCATATTAACCCTTTACGCTTCCCAGGTTCAAACCCTTTGTAAAATACTTCTGGAAGAATGTAAATACGAATACCATAGGTCCTGCCGCAACAACACATATTGCCATTCTTGCGGTTTCATCAGGCAACATACTCATATCCTGTGTGCCGTAACCCATTTCAATACTCTTTGTCATAGCTTCAACCTGACTCATAATTCTTTGCAAATAATATTGAAGTGTTACTATTTTTCCGTTTGTCATATAAAGCATACAGTTCTGCCATTCATTCCAATATGAAAGCATTACGAAAAGCAAAACAGTTGCAATACCCGTAACACTCATCGGAACGATGATTGTGAACAATATTCTGAATTGTCCCGCACCGTCAATCTCTGCAGCTTCCCACATTGCCGACGGAATTGCCTTGAAGTATGTTCTCATAAGGAACATATTATATGCACTGAAGAGCATAGGCACTATCAAAACAATAATATTGTTCGTCAATCCGAGTACCTTCGAATTGATTATGTATGACGGAACAAGTCCTCCGGAGAAAAGCATTGTAAAATAGAAGTAAAAATTTAAAGCACTTCTCCATTTGTAGTCCGATCTTGAAAGTGGAAATGCCGCCATAATCAGCATTAACAAACTTCCCACACATCCGATAACAGTAATAAAAATTGTGACTCCGTATGCACTTATAAGTTCGGCAGATTCTTTTGAAATCATTTTATATGCATTGAGAGTAAAATCTCTCGGCAACAAGCTATAACCGTATTTAATCAACGAGCTCTCCGATGTGAATGATGCCGAAATGACAATCAAAAACGGCGAAAGACACAAAAGAGCGATAATTATCAATACAATATGAGATATAGTTCTCAATATCCCTGACTGCAATTTATTTTCAACCATTTATTTCACTCCCTTTCTCAGAACAATGCATTTTCAGGCTCGATTTTCTTTACAATCGCATTTGCCGCCATAACTGTTATGAAGCCGACAACCGACTGTAAGAAGCCTGCCGCACTCGGCATTCCGAGGTTTGATGCATTTGTTATCGAACGGAATATGAAAGTATCCATCGTTTCCGTTACCGCTGACAACGCTCCCGACTCTTTGGACAGGAACATAAACATACCATAATCCGAACGGAATATGCTTCCTATACTCATAATAAACAAAATAATAATTGTTGATTTCAAGTGCGGAAGTGTTATGTACCAAAGTTTCTGGAACCATCCGCAACCGTCAAGACTCGCACTCTCATAAAGCTCCGGTGAAATTCCTATAATTGTTCCGTAATATATAAGCGAATTGTTGCCGACCGTTTTCCAAACACTCGCAATAACAAATATAAACGGCCAATATTTAGGCTCTGTATAGAACGAAATTTTATCTCCGCCCATAGAGGCAATCAAGCTGTTAATGATACCGTACTGCGGATGTAAAAGTGCGTGTGTTACGTACGAAACGATAATCCATGAAAGAAAATATGGCAAAAACAGTGTCCCCTGATAAAGCTTTACAAATATTTTCTTATTGATATTATCAAGCAAAACAGCAACCGTAACCGCAAATAATATACCGCAAATAATGAACAATACATTATAGCCAATTGTATTTCTTACAAGCTGTAAAAAAGTATTGGACTGAACCAAAAATTTAAAGTTTTCAACACCATTGAACGGACTCTTCAAAAGACCGAGTCTGAAATTATACTTCTTAAACGCCATTATCAAGCCGCCCATAGGCATATATGAAAATATAAACACATGAATTATCGCCGGCAGAACCATCAATGTAAGTGCCCAGTGATTGTACTTATACTTTCTTGTTTTTTTCTTCAATTCAGGCTCTGTTGCCTTCACTGAATTGGTTGTCTTTTCCAACTCCATTTCATTACCCCTTTCAGATGCGTTATTCTTCAACATCTCTTGTTTTATGGTATTAGTATATCACCCTCAAATAAAATTGTAAATAGCAAAATTTAAACATATTAGCAAAAATTAAACATCTGCCCCCAAAATCGTCGTATTTAAAGGCTTTTTTATTCAAAAAAATTTTTTTCAAATGGTTGATAAAATTATTTTTATATGATATAATCATTGAAACAAATAAATATAAATTTCCGCAAATTCCAAATTTTATATCAAAAAGGATGCCCGAAATGAAGAATTTTTTTCACAAAAACAAGACAAATAAGCTGACATTTTCATTTGCAATAATCATTATATGTGTAACGGTTTTAGCCTTTACAGTTGCATTATCTTTGGGTTATTACAATGTCAACAATGCTGTAAATATTTTATTCGACGAAACCGTTTCAAATTATCAATCAAACATTATGCAAAATATCAATTCCATCGACAGACGGCTAAACCTTACAACTTATCAAATGCTTCGCAACTCTCAAATTCACAGCACCATAACAGACAGCAATAATAATCAAAGCTACGAATTAACCTCCGCCGCTTCGGCTGTTTCAACCTATGTTTCTGACTACACAGGATATGCAGACCTGTATATTATAAATACAAGAACGGACGAAATTTTCACAAAACACCTGCTCCCCATCACTCGCCGAGAGCTTTCTACTTATATAAATTCGGAGGATTTGCTTGAAAATTGCAAAAACAGCAAAAAAAATTATATAGCTCCGAACGATAACGATTATGTCATTATAACAACCTACGATTTCAGAGGGTTTGCCATCGCATACATATTTGAAAGAAATATCCTTTTCGACAGTGTTTGCAACTTTGATGATGAGCAATATCAAACAGCAGTGTATTATCATAACAATATCTTTTTGAGCAATAACACTTCAAACGAAAAGTTTCCCGAAATTCTTGAAGAAATACCCCAGAAAACTCATTCGCTTTCAAATTCAAATTATTCAATTCTGACTGACATCAATTCAAGCATAAGCTCCGATTTTTACGAACCTTTTATCAAACAAATCGTTATCTTTTCGCTTGTTATCATTTTAATAGGGATCGTTTCGCTGATTGTATCGGTTAAAATTTTCGGAAAAACTTCTGAAACCTATATCAATAATCTTTTGGCTCACAGTCAACAGCACCAATACTCGGCAATTAAATCGATAATTCAAAAAGCAATAAGAAATCAATATCTTCAGCAAAGTGATGAGGATACCATCGTCAACTACTTTGACGACATAAATTTTTCCTTTCTTTATTGCTGTCAAATTAAGCTTGACCGAATAAATACAATGCTTCTTTCCTATTCATATAAAAATATAGCACTTTATATGCAAAAAATAAAACTGATTTTTGAAAATGAGCTCTCACCGTTCGGAACCTGTATCATAATCGATATAGATTTTGATACAATAGGCATAATACTTGCGGCAAATGAGGATTACTCACAAGAGACATTAAACAATGCCATTGCCTCCGCAAGAGCGGATATAGATGAACTTTTAACTCTCACCGTGACAATAGCAAATACAGAGCTTATAAAGTCATCCTCTGATATATTAAATACCTTTATTCATCTCGAACAGCTAATGAAATACCGATATTTTACCGGAAATAACAGTACCATAACCGACAAGGATGAAATATCCGAAACACAAATCTACCCAATATCCAAGCAACAGCAAATTTTAACGGCGATGCTTTCGGGCAAAATGAGCAAATTCATAATACTTATTAAAGAATTCTTTGATGATGCAAAAAAAGTTAATTGCGATGATGCAAAAAAGTGGATTCTTTATCTTTCAATGGCACTTTCAAAGCACTACCCGTCAACAGAGGGTGCGGTTGAAATGATTTCACAACTTTCTCTTGCCGAAACGATAGACGAACAATTTGATATTTTGAACCAATACTTTATTAAAGATGTTCCCGATATCGACCCCGGTACAGCTTCGGAGGAATCCTTTATGACAAGAGCCAACGATATTATAGAAGCGGAATATCAAAATCTTGATTTCAATCTTTCAAGCCTTGCCGATTCTCTTGAGCTTTCGGCGGTTTATGCAGGAAAAAAATTCAAAAGCGTATTTGAAAAGAATTTCACATCATATCTTGCGGAATTTCGAGTTCATAAAGCCATTGACCTTATGCTGACAACCGATATGACATCTGCCGATATTTCCGAAAAATGCGGTTTTTCGAGCCCTACATATTTTTCAAAAACATTTAAAAGCATAACAAATATGACGCCGAGTGAATACAGAAGAAAAATCAATCCATAAACAAAAAAAGAACCGTTTTTTGATGTGTCCCTCAAAAGGACACATCATTTAGCAGTTCTTTTATTTTTTTAATTTTTTGGGTTGACAATATCTCTCCAGTCAAGGTCGCCACGCTCAAGTCCATGAACCAAAACCTCGGCTGTCGCAAGGTTTGTCGCTATCGGGATATTATGCATATCACAAAGACGCAACAAATTCATAACCTCCGACTCCGATGCATCCTTTGAATTCGGATCTCTGAAAAAGAAAATCAAATCTATCTCATTATACACCACTCTCGCACCAATTTGCTGATCACCGCCCTGATGTCCTGGCAAAAAACGATAAACATCCATACCTGTGTTTTCAATTATCATCTTACCCGTAGTATCGGTTGCAAATAAATTATGCTTGCTTAAAATTCCCTTATATGCTATACAAAATTGTACCATAAGTTCTTTTTTCATATCATGTGCGATAAATGCTATATTCATAGAGACCCTCCCTCAATTTGCACTATGCGTCCATTATAACAAATTTTTTTATATTTGTAAAGACCTTTTTGGTAAATTTATGGTAATAATTCACCAATTTTTGTATTTGATGCCGTATTATCTGCTGTTTTGAAGTATGCATCAAAGATATCTCTTGCCACATATGCGGCATTCCTTCCCACAGCACCGTGTTCAATAACAACCGCAACGGCTATTTCAGGTTCATCAAAAGGAGCAAATGCAACAAACAACGCATTATCCGAAACATTTTTTCCTATTTGGGCAGTTCCCGTCTTACCTCCGATCATAACGGAATAATTATCAAAAATTCCGCTTGCCGAGCCCTCCTCAACAACTCCGAGCATACCTTGCTTAACCGCCTTTAAATCTTCATCTTCTATTTCAACATTGCCTAATATTTCCGGCTCTTGTTCATAGACAATACTTCCGTCAACCGACGAACGAACATTTTTTAATATATGCGTCTTATATCTTGTTCCGCCGTTTGCAACACCTGCGATATAATTTGCAAGCTGAATCGGTGTGAAATAGGAATATGACTGTCCTATAGCCGTTTGAATTGTGTCACCGGCATACCATGAAGAGTCGTATTCCGTTGTCGAAATTTTCTTCTTATACTCTCGGCTTGACACATTTCCCGTTGCCTCTTCGGAAAATTCAATTCCTGTTTTTTCTCCCAAACCGAAACGCTTTGCATATTCGGCAAGACTGTCTATTCCCAATCTTCTTCCCATTTCATAAAAGAAATAGTTACAGGAATATTCGATTGCCTGTGTTATTTTTATCTCACCGTGTGTTTTATGCTGTGATGACCATATCCAGCATTTCGGCTGATAATCCTCATAATATTTATATATACCCTCACACTCAATCACTTCATCAAGACTGACAACTCCATTTTCAAGTGCCGCCAACGCAACAAGCGGCTTGAAAGTCGAACCGGGTGTATATGTTCCGCTGATTGCTCTGTTCCACATAGGCTTGCTCTCATTTTGCACAAGCTCCGAATAGGACGAATTAAATGTTGATGGGTCAAAAGTCGGATAGGATGCACACGCCAAAACATCTCCGTTCTTGATATCTATCACAACAGCCGCACCTGCATTTGCGTCTCCGCCTTTATTTTTGCTCGGTTCTCCGCCATTTTTAGATATTTCTGTTATCCAATAAGAAAGTGAATTTTCTGCTGCTCTTTGAAGATTTGAATCGATTGTGAGCTGAACATAATTTCCCGGTACTGCCTCCTCGTTAGACTCATCATTTGAAGAATCATCAAATTCTATTGTCTTTTTGCCGTCCTTTCCTTTCAAAAAGTCCTCAAAAAGTTTTTCAACTCCTCTTTTTCCGACAAGGTCATTATAGCCGTAGCCTTTTTTCGAGAAAGTTTCATATTCCTCTGCCGTCATTTTTCCTATACCGCCTAAAATATGTGCCGCTATATCTTTCTGCTCATAATTTCTGTAATACTCTTCATTTACTATTATCCCGTCAAATTCGTTCTGTCGTTCCTTTAGTTCGGTTATGATATCAAGTCCCACATCTTCCGCAATTTTAAATGGCTGTGAAATAGAAAATCCGCTGATACTCGCATCATATCTTATTCCTACGATTTTTCTTTTTTCTTCCTCCGAATACTTATCAGAAACAGCATAAAACTTGTCGCAATAATAATCTATCACTTCTTTTGCACTCATTGAGCTTTTTATTCTGTTTTTTTCCGAAAACCATTTTTCTTTTTCATCTTCCGTGCTCCCGTCGGCATTTTCGTCCGTAAATGTATATTCATACGGATAATATGAAATCGGAAGCGAATCTTGATACGGATTTGAATATTTTTCAAAAACATTCACAATTTTCAACATTTTTTTGTTAAGTTCATCATTTGAACACATTGTTTTTTGCAAAATAACAGAATATCCCTCTCGATTTGAAACAAGAATTTCCCCGTTTCTATCCATTATTTCTCCCCTCGGGGCTTTTTGTGTCATTGTTGCACTTATTCTTTTCTTCGACTGTTCGACATATTCCTCACTGTTAATCACCTGCATATCAAACAATCTCCAAAAGATAACACACATAAAGATAATCAATATAAGTACCAACAGTCTTAATCTGAATTTACTTTCGTTATTCATCTGTACAAACCGTCCTTTCTTTTAAGAGTATGTCCCAAAAGCGGAAGCATCGCAAAAGATATCACGGTATTATAGACTGCCTCCGGAATTATAGTTTTCCATAGCGATAAAAGATATCCGGCATCCTTTAGTACACCCATATTCGCCACATAATATAAGCTTTTTCCGAATATTCCGAAAATAAATATCAGCAAAAATAAAATAAATATACTTTTTTTGAACAAATTTTCGCTTATCATACAAACACAAATCGATGAAATCAAGAAAATCAACAGATTATGACCGAAAATACGCCCCGACAGCGAATCAGCAATCGCTCCGCAAATAACCGAAACAGCCACAACACTTGAAACATTGTTTTTTTTTGCCGCATAACACAGTGCAAAAACAAAAAGCAAATCGGGCATTATATTGCCGATTTTTATGTAAGTTCCGAACATTGATTCAATTAATGTCACGAAAAAAATCCATAAAATCAATTTGAAATTATGCAATCAAATCACTCCTCCGAAGCCATGTTTTGTGTATCATTTTGAGAAATTTTCTCCGTTATGTCCGTTGTTTGTTGCGGTATCTGTATTTCCTCGGAAATATTTTTCATATTCCAATCGGTTATAACAACAACCTCATAAAGCTTATCAAAATCAACAAACGGCTCAATAACCGCATAATCAAGCCTTCCCATATTATCCTTGCTTATCTCACTTATTTTTCCGACAAGCAATCCGGGAGGATATATTCCTCCGAGACCTGATGTTTCCAAAATATCTCCGGCTATAATCGAAGCATTTGCCGTAAGATATCCAAGCTTGCATTTTTTGCTTTTTGAAAGAGTTGTGTCTCCCTCAACAATTCCGATTTCACCGTTTCTTGTAATTCTCACACCTGCGGAATTTTCCGAATTAATGATAGTTGAAATCTTTGCCCAATTTCTTCCGACCTCGGTAACCTGTCCCAAAAGACCATCTGCAGTTATAACCGTGTCCGAAACCTCTATACCGCTTGATGTTCCTTTGTCTATGGTTATATAAGAAAACCAATTATCCGTTTCATAACCCGCAACTCTCGCCGCAACGGTATCGCAGTTTTCATATTCATCGGTTATTGCAAGCAATTTTCTCAACCTGTCGTTTTCGTCACGATATTCCCCAACAGCTTTCAGCTTTGAGTTAAGTTCTATGTTTTCTCGTCTTAAGCTCTGAATTTCAGCCGCATATTCCTCTAACTTTCCGATATGAGAAATTCCGTTCCGAACAGGCGTTATTACCTGTGACAGTTTTGATTCAACGGGCGTTAAAATATAATTCACGGTTCTTGAAACAGGATCTGTCCCATTCCTCGACATATAAGCCAAAACAACGGTTGCCATTGCAATAATCAATACCGCAAGCCATACTTTTTTTTTGAAAAATGACATAATTTAAGCCTCCCACCACGGTTTTATCTTCTGAACAGCGACCTTTTCAAAACAACCTCGTTTTGTGCCGCAAGTCCGGCTCCTATCGCAACACAATTTAACGGTTCCTCCGCTATTCTCACCGGAATTCCTATCATTTGATATATCAAATTATCGATATTTCTTATCAATGCTCCCCCTCCGGTTATTGTAATTCCGTAATTCATTATATCGGAAGCAAGCTCCGGCGGTGTTTTTTCAAGTGTTTCCCTTATTGCATCCACAATTTTGTAAATACATTCGCTCATTGCATCCCTTACCTGCGAAGATGATATTTTAACATTTGCCGGAATTCCCTGCAAGAGGTCTCTGCCCTTAACATCAAAATATCCCTCATCATTATACTGCATAGCCGAACCGATAGATATTTTTATTTCCTCCGCCATCTTTTCACCTATACACAAGCTGTACTCATGTTTAATAAAATTCATCACGGCGGCGTTGAGTGCATCACCTGCAACTTTAATGGATTTTGATGTCACAATTCCTCCGAGCGAAATAATAGCAACCTCGGTTGTTCCTCCGCCTATATCAACAACCATACTGCCGACAGGCTTGTCAACAGGCAATCCTGCTCCCATCGCCGCCGCCATAGGTTCTTCGATAAGACTGACCGACTTAACGCCCGACACCAAAGCAGCTTCCTCAACCGCTCTTTTTTCAACATCCGTAACTCCTGCCGGAACACACACCAAAATCCTCGGTTTAAATATTCCGCCTTTATTTCCCACTGTTTTTTTTACAAGAGATTTTATCATCGCTCTTGTAATTTCAAAATCCGCAATAACGCCGTCCTTTAAAGGTCTCACGGCAACTATATTCTCCGGCGTTCTTCCGAGCATTTCATCAGCCTTGTCTCCGATTGCCAAAACCTTTTTATCGTTTGCATCTATCGCAACAACAGTAGGCTCATTAATTATAATACCTTTACCGCTCAAATGCACCAATGTGTTTGCCGTACCCAAATCAATCCCTATTGTTTTTGATAAACCAAAAGAAATTTTATTGCTACTCATTAACATACTCCTTAATTAAAAATCTCCATATCAAATTCGTTTTTCAAAATATCATACAATTCCGAAATCGGAAGTCCTACAACATTATAATAATCTCCGTTTATGCTTTTGATAAAAGCACTTGCTTTTCCCTGAATTGCATAAGATCCTGCCTTATCAAACGGTTCTTCCGTATTTACATAGGCTTCTATTTCATCATCCGATAACTCTTTGAAATTAACTGTTGTCTTGACACTTCTTGAAACACTGTAGCCGTCCTTTATGCGCATAACGCATAACCCGGAATAAACCTCATGTTCCTTTGCCGAAAGAGATTTTAACATTCGCACTGCATCCTTACGGTCTTTCGGTTTTCCGAGAATTTCACCGTCTGAATAAACAATTGTGTCCGCCGCAATGACAATTTCTTTTTCTCTTCCTTGTTCACGAAGCACCTTTGCCGCCGCTGCCGCCTTATACATTGCCAAAATTCCGGTATATAAGTCGGGAGAGATATTTTTATCTATTCCACTCTCATCGGTCGGTGCAACAAGTATATCAAAATCAAGTCCTATCTGTTCAAGCAGTTCTCTTCTTCTCGGAGATGCCGATGCCAATATAAATTTTCTCATTTTATTCTTCCTTTGCAGTTTAATCGATTTTTTTGTAAAAATGTCCTCTTGTAAAGGTATTTTCCTTTGCAGGGCTTGTCTGACCGTTTTTCATTGCATTTTGGTATTCTGATAAAATCTTTTCACATTTCGCAGAGTTTTCATTGGTAAAATCAAGTCTTAAATATCTAACACCTGTATTTGTCAAGTCTGAAAGCTTGTCAGCCATATATATCGGCTTTGAGTTAAGAAGTTCCGAAAAACATCCGTCCGCACACATAAGCAAAAACCTTTCGTTTTTTCTGTCTGTAAGCTCGTTTACGGCTTTTTTTCCCTCGCATCTCGAATTTGCCCTGACAGGACAATTTTCAAAAGTCATAAGAGGAATTCTTCCGTATGCAATAATTTCGGTATCAACAGTTTTTTTGATATTTTTTATTTCATTGATTGTAAGCTCGGGTGAAAGTGTCACACACGAAAATCCCTTCAATTCATTCAGCGAATATGAATTGAATACATTCATTCTGTAATCAGCAAAATATCTTTTCCCCGCGTTTGATGTTTGACCGAGAGAATTTATCAAAATATTATCGTATAAATTGATACTTTCATTCTTTCCCTCTTTGTCTATAGGCGGCATTGTCTGCACAAATTCAACCTCATCAAAATCTTTTGAAAGCTCACTTATCACACTGTAGGGTGCATAAATTCTTTTTATTCCCTTATTTATGCACACCTCTGCCTGTTGAATATTTCTCACCTTTGCGGACAAGGAAATTTCATTTGGTATAATATTTCCGATATTTTCATTAGTTTTTAATGTTCTTCTTTCCGATAATGCCGTTCTTTTTTCACAAAGTTCCAAAACAGCTTTTCTTCTCACAGCATTAATTTCCCCTATAGGCAAAATAATGCCGTCATCAACCGTAACAGATATCTTATCTGTCAAAAAAGGAGTTTGTCCTGTCTTTTTTAACTGTTCCTCAATTCTGCTTGCCTCAATCGGTCTGTTCCTTGCACTCTCGGAGCAAACTTCACCCGACACGGTACAACTGTTCCCCTCAAAATCCTCAATTGTAACCAAGAGCGGCTTTCCTATTTCCAATTTTGCATCGATGCTGACCGGGATTTTTTTTATTTCAGTATTTATTTCGCATCTTTTTATTGCCTCCTCACTGAATTTATTTTCGGATATGTTCGACGGGTTTTTGTATGTCATCATATTTCGTCCGACATTTCCCGTAAAATAACCGTCGGTAAAACCGCTTCTGTTGAAAGCATTCTTCAATTCCTCAAATTCACTGTCGGTTGCACATCTTTTTTCATCGATACACTTTCTGTAAATTCCGACAACAGCCGAAACATACTCACTTCGTTTTAACCGTCCTTCAATTTTTAAGGAATTAACACCAATATCGCAAAGTCTGTTCAAACCGTTGACAAGACACATATCTTTAGGACTTAACAAATAGCCCCTGTTGACATTTTTTCCGTTTTGGTAAAAATTATACGGCAGTCTGCACGGCTGTGCACACATTCCCCGGTTTCCGCTTCTTCCGCCTATCACACTGCTCATAAGACATTGTCCCGAATAACTCATACAAATAGCACCGTGAACAAAAACCTCAATCTCCGTATTCACACCATTTACAATTTTTTCTATTGCTCGCTCGTCAAGCTCTCTTGCAAGAACAATTCTCGAAAAACCCTCTGCTTCAAGCATTTTGGCAGTGTTTAACGAAGCACAGGTCATTTGAGTGCTTGCGTGAACCGCCAAATCCGGATATCTTCTTATCACAGCTTTTGCCATACCCAAATCCTGAATAATGACAGCATCCGCACCGAGTCTGTTTAGTTCTCCCATATATTCGATAAAGTCGTCTGTTTCATTTTCCTTTATCAGAGTGTTTGCCGCAATATGCACTTTTACACCCCGAAGATGGCAATAGTCAATTGTTTCCTTTAAGTCGGACAGCTCGAAATTTTTTGCAAAGCTTCTTGCTGAAAAACGGCTACCTCCGAGATAGACCGCATCTGCTCCGCTTTGAACTGCGGCACGCAAAGAATCAATTGAACCTGCCGGAGCCAATAACTCCATCTATATACCTCCAAATTATTGTTTTATCTGTTTTTCATATTCTTTTATGATTTTTTTCAAATTTCTGTTTTCTGCCTGAATTTTTGAAAGCTCATCCGAATATTCGATTATTTGTTTCATCAATCTGTCTTCCGCATCGGGAATTTTCGCTTTTTCTTCAAGCTTATGTATGTCATCGCAAAATTTCAATGCCGACAAAATTGCTGCAGTTTCAAAATTCACACCGTCATTTTTCAAAACAAGCTCCGTAATACTTTTATCGACACATCTTGATATTTCTCTCACATATTCCGGCTTGTCATCAGACAATACCGTAAGCTTCCTGCCGGCAATTATTACCTCTGTTCTGTTACCGTAAGGCACAGCCACTCCTCCTATTTTATCATATTATTTGATATTATACTACTTTTTTTTGAAAAAATCAATATAATAAG
>CAZGZZ010000020.1:0-30946 GCA_964530315.1 uncultured Lachnospiraceae bacterium | reverse complement strand
GAAAGACTTTATTAAACAACATATTACAAATCCTCTTCCATTTCTACTTTTTATATATTATAGACCCGAACTTTTGTGAATTTCATCTATTTTTTTGTTCTTTTGCGTAAGCTCAACAGACAAAATATTGCCCCCAACAAAAATAGATCGTTCGGTAATTCTTGTAATAATTAACTCATCTCCGCTCACGGTAATTATTCCTTTTTTCGCGGATAGGCGTATTACTTTGTCATTATATTCAATAAGACCTCTGTAATTGTCAATATACACTTCCCTGTTGCCTATCAATGTTGTTCTCGGCATATTCATAACAAAGTCTTTCGGAATTTCCGTTACCTCGGCTATTCGTTCCATTATACCTTTTTTCAATGCACTTCTCCCTTTCCATTAAATTGTAATCCTTTATTGAATTTATGCAATAAAATTCAGATTAATTCATATATATTAAGAGCATTAAAAGAAGTGAGGTTTTTTATTATGAAGAAAATTTTTATCTGCTCCCTTTCGGTATTTTTGGTGACCGTACTTATTATAAACCCCGACAAATCAATTATTTACGCCAAAGATGGACTTGAACTCTGCCGAAGTATCATAATCCCGTCGCTTTTTCCCTTTTTTGTCTGCTCGGGGCTTTTGGTTTATTCCGGTTTCTGTGAGCTTTTATCAAAACTTTCAAGACCCGTTATGCGACCGATTTTTAATATCAATCCGTCAGGCTCTGCCGCTTTTATTCTCGGTTTAATAAGCGGATATCCTCTCGGTGCTGTCACAACCTGCCAACTTTACAACTCTATGTATATTTCAAAATCGGAGGCGGAACGCCTTTTAGCCTTTTGCAACAACTCCGGTCCTTTGTTTATACTCGGTGCTGTCGGCGTGTCAATGTATCATTCGCCACGCATCGGAATAATACTCTACACTGCACATATTCTCGGTGCTGTCAGTGTCGGAATTACTTTCAGATTTTACAAGCCTAATTCCTACTGTGCACCTCAATCAAATATTACTGCCGAGCAAAAACCGCTCTCTGAAATTTTTTCAACGGTTTTGACAAATTCGGTGCAAAGTATTCTGACTGTCTGCGGATGCGTTATTTTTTGCAGTGTTATCTCAAAACTTGTGATTGATATGCTATGTATTAACAGCACATTTAAGGCTCTTTTGTCGGGATGTACGGAATTTGTTTCTGGACTTTCGCAAATTTCATATCTTGATATACCTCTTTTTTCCAAGCTGTTGATGTCCGCAGGAGTTTGTGCTTTTGCCGGTATAAGTGTTCATCTGCAGGTTATGAGTGTTGCGGCAAAAAGTGGACTGGACTTGAAACCGTATATTTTCGGAAAAATCCTCCACGCCGTTTTTGCGATTTTTTATACCTGTATTCTTTTAAAATTCCTTCCCGGTTCTGTCACTGCAAGCTACATCACCGATTCTTCAAGCATAAGTGCGGGATTTTTCATATGCTCCGTTTATTCGCTTTTGAGTGTTATAACCGTAACGGCTATGATATTAATTTATCTTATCGGAAAATCGGGAAAATGCTTAAAATGCAAAAAAGCTCGGATAAAAGAATAATTTCTGTCTTCAAAACACAGAATAATCCAAAAATCATTTCGGAGAGTGAATATGGAACAGCTGTTGATATTTTTAATCGGTGCGGTGGGTTACGGCACAATAGAGCTTGTTTGGCGTGGCTTTACTCATTGGACTATGCTGATAACGGGCGGAATATGTTTTTTAATGATATATAACCTCTATGACTATTTTGAAAATATGCCGCCCGTTTTAAAAGCCGTCCTGGGATGCTTTGTGATAACGGCGGTCGAATTTTGTGCCGGGATGTTAATAAATATAAAATTCGGACTGAATGTCTGGAACTATTCCGACCTCCCGATGAATTTGCTCGGGCAGATATGCTTGCCCTATTCTCTTTTGTGGTTTATGCTCTCCTTCCCTCTCGTTTTCTTTTGCAAATGGCTTTCACAGCTCAAAATTCTTGATGCAAAAAAAACTTGAAAATAGTTGTATCTTGTGCTATAATGATTTCAATCAAAGCTTGAAATTGGCCAAATTCGCATATTGACCTCACGGTCAATCATAGGCGAATTTAATTTGGCATAACAAGCACAAATACTTGCGATAACAATTAAAAATCCGGAAATGAGATGATTTTATAAGAAAGTTTATCAAAAAATTATCATTATTATTGTCCCTCTCACTTTCGCTGACACTTTTTGCACCTTTCGTAGTTTCTGCAAACACCGTCAGTATCGAGGAAATGAAAGCAAAAATCCGTGAGCTTCAAATCGAATACCCCGAGGATAGCTATTGGGGCAAAGAATTTGACGGTGGAATTGAATGTTTCGGTTTTGCAAATCTTTGCTATACTTATATATTTGATGCCTCAATCTATTCCGCAAATACTCACAACAATGTTGATGAACTGTGTGTGGGCGATTGGGTAAGATATCGTTCCTCCTCAAATTCAAAGACAAATCATTCGATTTTCATAACCGATATAATCGGAAATTCAATATTCTATGTCGATTGCAACGGCGAGGGCGATGACCGTGTTCATTGGGGAAACACAATGTCAAAGGATGATTTGAGTTCAAAATTAACACTCCGATTGTATGAATACGAATATGAAGATCCCGAACTGAACGGTTTCGGGTACATAAAGACTTATCCGTATAACAATGTGACATCATTAAGTCGTGCAACCACAAAAAGCAATGTAAAACTACCCAATGAAGATGAAGAAACTGTTGATGATATATACAAAGATACAAACAATGACATCATTATCGATGAAGATTTGTCCGATACTGAAATTATTCCGCCGATCAATGATTGGTATAATCTGCAGCCGGAGGTTCGAGAAGATAAAAACATTGTATTTACAATCGGTGAAAAAGAAGTTATTGTTTTCGGCAAAAGTGTTTTTACCGACACAGCTCCGATAATACGAAACGAACGCACAATGCTTCCGGCAAGATTTATTTCCGAAACCCTTGGTGCTGATGTTTGCTGGAACGAACCGGACACAATTATTATTTCAAAAAATTTCTCTGTTCTAAAAATAAAACTCGGCAGTCAATATGCCGATATCAACGGAAATCAAATTCTTATCGATTCGCCTGCTTTTATCGAAAACGGCAGAACTTATGCACCTTTACGACTTATCATTGATTTTCTTAAAGGCAGTATCTCATACGATATAACAAATAAGCAGGTCATAATCACACCTTGAAAAACAAATAAGCAAGAAAAAACCGCTTTCAAATTACTTGAAAACGGTTTTTTTTATTTACTCCTTTCGGAGGGTAATTGATTACTTATTAAATTTTGAATATTCCGAATGATTCAAGAATTGATGAGGCAAGAATCAACAGAATAAATATCGGTGCCACATACTTGATTATAACAGCAAACATTTTTTTTCTCTTGAATTGTCCCGAAACCTCAACCTCTTCGATTATTGCTTTCGGCTTAATTACATAACCTATAAAAATACAAGTCAAGAATGCAACAACCGGAATCAAGATACTGTTACTTATAAAGTCAAAGAAATCAAGTATCTGCATACCGATAATCTTAAAGTCGCTCCAAATGCTGTAGCCGAAAATTGAAAGCAATCCCACAACAACAGCTCCGACATAAACAACAATACACGATGTTATTCTCTTCCATTTGAGTTTATCGCAAACGCTTGAAACTATTGTTTCCATAAGTGAAATCGAAGATGTCAACGCTGCAAACAAAACCAATAGGAAGAATATAATTCCTATTGCTCTTCCCATTGCCATACTTTCAAAAACTTTCGGCAATGTTACAAACATAAGCCCCGGTCCTTTTCCCAATGCTTCGGGGTCTCCGCCCGAAAAAGCAAATACGGCAGGAATAATCATCAATCCGGCAATAAACGCAATTCCCGTATCAAAGCACTCAACCTGCGTTGCGGCAGATTCCATATTAACATTCTTTTTCATATAAGAACCGTATGTAATCATAATACCCATTGCAAGCGATGTTGAATAGAACAATTGTCCCATAGCCGCAAGAACCGTTGTCAGTGAAAATCTGCTAAAGTCTGGCAACAGATAATATTTAACTCCTTCACCAGCTCCCGGCACCGTCAAAACATAAACGGCTATGATAATCGACAGAATAACCAAAATCGGCATCATAATTTTGCTAACCTTTTCTATTCCCTTTTCAACGCCCAGCATAACAACAACAGCTGTTGCGGTTATATAAAGCAAAAACCACAAAACAGGCTCTCCGGCAGATGCAATAAAGCCGTTGAAATAATTATCACCGGCAGCCGCCGCAACATTTCCCGAAATAAATGTGAACAAATATTTTGTTACCCATCCTCCTATTACAGAGTAATAAGGGAAAATAATTACCGGTACAAGCGTTGCAAGATAACCTATAAACGCATACTTTTTGTTAAGCTTTCCAAATGCCTCAAGTGCACTTTGTCCCGTTTTTCTTCCGATTGCAAATTCGCCTATCATAATCGAGAAGCAAAAAGTTACAAGCAAAATCAAATAAACAAGAAGGAAAATTCCTCCTCCGTATTTAGCCGCAAGATAAGGAAATCTCCATATATTTCCCAATCCAACCGCCGAGCCTGCCGCCGCAAGCACAAAGCCAATCTTCCCGGTGAAACCGGATCTTTTGTTTTCTTCCATTTTTTATCCCCCTGTGTTAAATTCTTTTATTATATCTGAATATCACTTATGATACAGACATTCGTTTTCATATCTTGCCTCAAAGCTTACATTAATTCCGAGACGACGCAAAATCTTTTCGTCCTCTTCGCTCAAAATAACAGTGAAATGAGCATCGCTTCCCTTTAACTTTTCAAGCTGTGCCTTTGCTTTTTCGGCAACAGGACTTGAAAGTGCCGAAATTGTCAGTGCCAACAGCACCTCATCGGTGTGAAGCCGTGGATTTTTATGCTTTAAATACTGTGTTTTGAACTTGCATATCGGCTCTAAAACCTGTGACTCTATCAAATCCGTTTCAGAATCTATATCTCCCAAAACCTTAAGAGAATTAAGGAGCAACGCCGATGCCGCACCGAGAGTTGATGATGTTTTTCCCGTAACAACACGACCGTCCGGCAAAACAACCGCTCCTGCCGGTGATTTTGTTTCTTCTGCTTTTTTAAGTGCACTCGGAACAGCCGGGCAATACTGCGGAGCAATTCCTGCTTGATTCATAAGGATTTCAAGCTTTCTTACCTGCGTTTCATCACCCTTTCCTTTAACTGCATTGACTGCGGAAGAAAAATATCTTCTTATTATCTCCATTTTTGACGCTTCACAGCAAGCATCATCGTCTATTATGCAATTTCCTGCCATATTAACGCCCATATCCGTCGGAGATTTATACGGCGACTCACCCTGTATTCTTTCAAACATTGTATTCAAAACCGGGAAAATTTCAACATCTCTGTTATAATTAACCGCTGTTTTTCCGTATGCCTCCAAATGGAATGGGTCAATCATATTGACATCGTTCAAATCCGCCGTTGCCGCTTCATACGCAAGGTTTACCGGGTGCTTCAGTGGTAAATTCCATACAGGAAATGTTTCAAATTTTGCATATCCTGCCGCAATTCCTCTTTTATGCTCATGATAGAGCTGACTCAAACAGGTTGCCATTTTTCCGCTTCCAGGTCCCGGTGCAGTTATGACAACCAACGACCGCTGTGTTTCTATAAATTCATTCTTGCCGAGACCCTCATCGCTGACAATATGCTGAACATCGGACGGATAGCCTGCAATCGTATAATGCTTATAGCTCTTTATTCCGAGTTTGTTCAACTGCTTCAAAAACGATTTTGCCGACGGCTGTTGATTGTATCTTGTCAAAACAACACTTCCGACATAAAGGTTCATACCCCTGAAAGTATCAATCAATCTCAAAACATCATCGCCGTAGGAAATTCCCAAATCACCTCGAATTTTATTAGACTCGATGTCCTCGGAATTTATTGTTATCACAATTTCAACATCATCCTTTAACTGTTGCAGCATTCTTATCTTGCTGTCCGGAGCAAATCCCGGAAGAACTCTTGAGGCATGATAATCATCAAAAAGCTTTCCGCCGAATTCAAGATACAGTTTTCCGCCAAATTCCGCAATTCTTTTTCTTATCTGCTCCGACTGCATTGTCAGATATTTTTGATTATCAAACCCTGTTTTTATCATTGTTATAGCCCCCTTAAATTACATATCTAACAGTATATCATAAATTTTGACAAATTAAAAGAGAAAAATGCAAAAAGTTTTCTTTTTTTCACTTTTTGCATTTTTTCAGTATCAAACAATCAGAGATTTGTAAATTTTTTCCATTTCATCCGCAAAAGTTTTCTTATCGAAGCCGACAGCGATTTCCTCACTTCTCTTTCCTGCCTCGTTTATCCATTCGGGATTGTTTATCATTGCGTTTATGCTGTCGAAAAATTCATTTGCATCCGCATATTGATATCCGTTTTCTCCCGTGCGTATAACATCGTCAAGACATTTGTCCGTTCTGCAAAGAAGCGGCAAGCCATTTGCGGCGGCTTCAATGTATGTAAGTCCCTGCGTTTCGCTTGTTGATGCACTCACAAAAACATCTCCAAGCTGATAATATTCCTGAACCTTATCGGGACTTACCATACCCGTAAAAATTACTTTATCGGAAATTTCAAGTTCTCTGACCTGCTGTTCAAGCTCTTCCCTTGCCGGTCCGTCACCGACTATCAAAAATATGAGCGAATCATTTTTTTGAACCGCCTGTGCAAATAGCTCAATAAGCTCTCCGAGATTTTTCTCGACTCCCAATCTTCCCAAATTTATCAAAACCGTCTTGTCATCTTCAATGCCCAAGGCTCTGCGTTTTTCGCTTCTGTCCTCCGAAGAAAGACGCTTGTGATGCTGGTCAAGATTTATTCCGCTCGGCACAACCGAAATCTGCGGATCAAGATTATAGCCGTGCAGAGTGTCCTCAACCTTATGGGTCGGAGCAACAACTCTTTCAACCTTTTTAAGTCTTTTTCTCGAAAGAAGCTTCACTATATTTTCTCCGAATTTCTTACTCGGAACAACATATGTCACATAATGCTCATACAATGTATGATATGTGTGAACTATCGGAGCTCCTGTTTTTTTTGAAACACGCAGGGCGAATTGGAAACTGAAAAATTCACATTGACTGTGAATAACCTCGGGATTCCATTCGATAATTTCCTTTATCAATCTGTGATGATAAGAAATCGGCATCCTTATATTCGGATACACCCCAATCGGAACAGAACGAATATAGTAAATATTTCCGTCCTTATAACTGTGTGTTGTATTTGAAATTGTCAATACCCTGACATCATGTCCTTTTTTCAAAAGCTCGTCAATCAAATTTTTCACCGAAGTCACAACTCCGTTTGTATCAATGGAGTATAGGTCGGTTGTTATGAGTATTTTCATATTATCGCACCTTTATTATAAACTCTCTTTCAGTATTATAACACTTTATGCCCTGTTTTGCAATATCTTTTTCTTACTTTCAAAAAACCAACTATAAAAACAACGAAAAGCACCAAAAAATGCTCTTCGCTTTTCATCATATCCACAATTGTGTTTTTCCCGTCGAAATTGCCACAGCACCGCTTTTATATGCCTCGCATACCTCATTTTGATTTTCTATCAAGCCTCCGGCAATAATCGGAATATCTGTTTGAGTGCTTATTCGTGAAATTATTTTGCACAGTGTTCCGGGCATCAGCTCAATCATATCAGGCTTTGCCGATGATAATGTTTTCATCACAGTGTCAACCGATTGAGAATCCAGAACAAAAAATCTTTGAATTGTGCAAAGTCCCGCTTCCTTTGCCGCTTTGATAATATTGGTTCTCGTGCTTATCACACCGTCAATTCCAATTTTTTTTGCATACTGAATTCCGTATTTATCCTTACCTATTCCCTCCGCTAAATCCATATGAATAAAAATCTTCTTGTTTGCCAAATGTGCTTTTTTAACCTTTTCCTCTATATTCATAACATTGAGAGAAAAATCGAAAATGATTTTCACCTTTGATAAAAGAGCTTTCTCAAAATCCTCTTCACGGCGAAGTGCCGCTATAACCTTACTCATATTATTACCTCTTTATTTTCTGTCTGCCGTTGCGACAATATTTGTTCCGAACACATCTTCTATTATAACATCTCCGATTGAAACAGGCAAGTGTGCCACATCAGAATTTATTATTTTCATACATTCGCCCATTTTTTCTTTCGGAATTGTCTTGTCCGTCTTAACAGGCAATACTCCGCCATCCGAGCATTTCACCGTTGATGTCACCGTTCTTTGAGGATTTGTACACTCATTTTTCGCATAAATTTCCCCTCTTTTACAGGTGTTGCCGGTAACAGTTATACCGTCAGAAGAGATTTGTGCTTTAAGACTGCATCCCATAGGACATACTATACAAGTCAAATTTCTTTCCATATCAAAGCACCTCCAATTCAAAACGCAGACTTTCCGAATTTTGCATCATTTCTTTTGTAATTTTTATACTTTCCATTTCTCCAGGTGCAACTCTCGGACGCTTTTTTGAAAAAATCTTTTCTTCGCCGTTATATACATTCACCGAAACATTTTTAAACACATCACAAACTCTGAAATATACCGTCACATCTTCTTTTTTCATATCTTGCGGCATATTCCGGACCTGTCAATTCTTCACCGAATTTGTGAAGTCCGAAACCGTTGTGTATGCATTGCTTTAAAATTCCGCCAAGAGCCGAATCTCTTTCAAGAATCATAATATCCCTTATCCCCAACTCATATGCACTTATAGCCGCACTCATTCCGGCAGGACCTCCTCCGATTATAACCAAATCAGTCATTTTTTATGTCCTCCTTTGTTTTACCTGTGAGAATATAGGATTTACCGCCGTTTTTCGTAACTTTTTCCTTTTTTATTCCCAACTCTTCTTCAATCAAATCAACAATATAAGGAGAACAAAATCCTCCCTGACATCTTCCCATCTGTGCTCTTGTTCGGCGTTTTACTCCGTCCAAATCTGTCGGCTTTGGATTTGTTCTTATGGCTTCTCTTATTTCACCCTCCGTAACACCCTCACATCTGCACACAATTTTTCCGTACGATTTATCCTTTTTGATTATTTCATTTTTTTCTTCAATCGTCGCTTCTCTGAAATAATGCATAGGTTTTCTTGTTCTTATGTAATTCTCTCTTTGGGAAAAATTCAAATCTGTTTCTTTCAGCATATCAACAATCATCGATGCTATCGCAGGAGATGCCGAAAGTCCGGGCGATTCAATCCCCGCCGCATTTACAAAGCCTTTTTTCGGTGAATTTATGATAAAGTCTCCTGTTGAGCCTGTTGCACGAAGTCCGCAGAAAGATGTTATTGTCTTTCCGAACATAATTCCATACACATTTTCCACCGCTTCATTCATAACCTTGTCAAGACCGGCTTTTGTTGTTTCTTTATTGTCTTTATCATCTATATCCTCCGATGTCGGGCCCAATATCAGATTGTTATCAACTGTCGGCGAAACCAATATACCTTTTCCCATTTCGGACGGTGTTCTGAAAATTGTGTGCGTAACAATGCTTCCACATTCCTTATCCAAAAGAATATATTCCCCTCTCCTCGGCTTTATCGAAAAACTGTCATCTCCTGCCATTTTGGCGATTTTGTCGGAATAAAGACCTGCCGCATTGACAATGCAATGCGTCTTGACCGATTCTTTTTCAGAGATTATTTCAAATCCGCCGTCAATTTCTTTTATATCGCCGACGCAAAAATTGCATTTCAATTCCGCACCGTTATCCATCGCATTTCCAACCGCCGCCGTTGCAAGCTCATACGGACATATTATTGCACCGCTCGGAGCGTAAAGTGCCGTTGTAACATTATCCGAAATGTTTTTTTCAAGTTCCTTTACCTCTTCTCCGTTAAGGATTTTCAGATTTGTTACTCCGTTTTTTGTGCCTCTTTCATAAAGCTCATCTATTGTTTTTTTGTCCTCATCGCTGAAACCTATCACAAGAGAACCGTTGTTTTTGTATTTCACTCCCAATTCCTTTGCTATATCGGGCATCATTTCGGAGCCCTTAACATTAAGTTTTGCTTTAAGGCTTCCGGGCTTGGCATCAAATCCTGCGTGAACAACTGCGGAATTTGCTTTGGTTGCTCCCATTGCAATATCATTTTCCTTTTCCAGAATACAGATTTTCAAATCATACTCTGCCAGTGTCCTTGCAGTCATTGCACCGATAACTCCGGCTCCTATAATAACCACATCATACATTTTTCGCACCTCATTTTCAATTTAATAAAAAAAGATGCACCAAAATAAGCCTATAGCTTATTCTGATACATCTCCAAATCTCAATATCAAAGTTATTATACCACTAAATCGAATAAATGTCAATATTTAAAATACACCATATTACTTTATTTTTTCGCAAATTACAGAATCATCAAAAGTGTTCCCACAGTAATAAAAATTGACCCGATTACCGACTTATATGTGAGCTTTTCACCTAGGAAAGCCGCCGCCAAAACAATTGTTATAACAACGCTCATTTTATCTATCGGCACAACCCTTGACACATCGCCGAGTTGTATCGCTTTATAATAGCACAGCCACGAAGCACCCGTTGCCAATCCCGACAAAATCAAAAACAGCCAGCTTTTATTGCTTACCTGCGTAATTCCCCCTTGGGAATTTGTTATAAAAACCATAACCCAGGACATCACCAAAACCACAGCCGTTCTTAAAGCGGTTGCAAGATTTGAATTTACCCCGTCAACCCCTATCTTTGCCAGAATGGAGGTTAACGCGGCAAAAAGCGATGATAAAACAGCAAACAAAATCCACACAGCTATTCCTCCCAAAATCAATCATCACTCATCTGTTTTCCCCACTGTTTTGCACTTATCATACACACTGCCATTCCTAGCACGGCTATTATTATCCACGAGCAAATCGTAAATCCCCACCCGAATTTTTCCGACAAAAATGCAATTCCGTATGTTGAAATTGCCGCACCGACATATGTGCAGGAATTCAATATTCCCGAAACAGTTGCTACATTGCCGTATTTCTTAAAATAATTCGGCACCATACTTATCAGCATAAGATTTACCCCATGCATACATCCCGTAAGCAGTGCCGAAAACAGCGTTGAACATACGGCACTTTTTCCCGTTGTGACTGCTGTCAATGTGGCAAAAATAGCACCTACGCCAAAAATAATTCCCGAAAATTTTATAGGATTTTTAAATTTTTTCGTATGAAGCTTTTCCGCTATATAAAATGATACAATACTGAACAAAGGCAGCATAACACCCGTTAAAATCGATATAACACTACTTAAATTATATGTTTCCGATATATATGACGGCATCCATGTTGTAACACCGTCCCGAAGCATACCCATAAAGATAATTCCGAGCATTATCATTGTCATTACAGGAGTAAATATTGACTTTATGTTCTTTTCTGTTTTTTTACTTTTTTTCTGCTGTATTGCAACATCATCAATGCATTTATTGTTCCACACAACCATCATAACAATTCCTGCAACAGCTGACAAAAGAAAAACAGATTTCCAGCCGGCAATCGTTATCAGTAACGGTGCTGTTAAATAGACCGCAACAGATCCGAAAGAGCTTCCCCAGGAAACCTTTGTGCAAGTTTTTTTATAATCCTCCGACGACAGCTTATCAGACATAATTTTCACCATAGGCGGCCACATAAGACTTTGCGCAAAACCGTTTATGCACCACAAAACGAGCATAATGTATGGATTCAGTGTCAACGGAATTAGTAAATTCATACATACTGTTATTAAAAGTCCTGCGGAAACAAGCTTTTTCGGTGAAAATCTGTCTCCTAACACTCCGCTTATAATCTGACCCACTCCGTAAGTCACAGAGCTACCGGTCAATGCCATTGAAAGCATACTCTTTGAAATCCCCGTAGCCTCAACCATTTCTGATATTATCGCCGCATAATTAATTCGTGTTATGTAGCTTATCATATAAGTTACCATCAACAATGCCGCCAATGAATTAACTTCTCTTCTCCCCCGCAATTTGTCCATTTTGATTCTCCTCCATACAAACATCACAGAATATTATATCACTAATGATAATTTTGTCAATATAAAAACAGAGATAATAAAAAATTATTACCCCTGCTTATTTAATCTTAAAGAACCTTAAACGGTGTATTATTGTGTGCTTCTATAAGCTCATCACACATTTTGATTATATCTTCAATTGAAAGCTCTGCTCCCGTATGCGGATCCATCATTGCCGCATAATAAACATCTTCTCTCTTCTTTGTCACAGCCGCTTGAATTGTTAAAAGCTGCGGCATAATGTTTGATATATTCATTGCCGCAAGCTGAAGCGGAAGATTTCCGACATAAACAGGATTTATTCCTGTTGCATCAACCATACACGGAACTTCCACGCAGGCATCCGACGGAAGATTTGGAATTAGGCCGTTATTGATAACATTTCCTCCGATTTTGTAAGGAACATTTGTAACCATAGCTTCAATAATTCTCGATGCATATTCATTTGAACGCTCATGAGTGATTTTTCCGTTGTTCAATATTTCATCCTTTTGTGTTTTCCATCTTTCAATCTGTTCAACACATCTTCTCGGATATTCGTCAAGCGGAATGCTGAACTTTTCAATTAATTCCGGATAGCGACTCTTTATGTAGAACGGATTATATTCGGCATTATGCTCACTGCTTTCCGTAACATAATATCCAAACTTATTCAAATAATCTATTCTCACAGAATTTGCATCCGGACCTTTAAAGTTCTTTGCTCTTTCTCTCATTTCGGGATAAAGGTCATTTCCGTCCTTGTCTTTCAATTCCAAAAGCCAAGCCATATGATTTATACCTGCTATTTTATCGACAACACCCTCCGGTGCCTCCATACCGAATGTTTGATACAATGTGCTTGTACACGCCTGAACGCTGTGACAAAGACCGACTGTTTTAACCTTTGTGTATCTTTGCATATAACCCGTCAGCATTGCCATCGGATTTGTGTAATTCAAAAACCACGCATTGGGGCAAACCTCTTCAATATCATTTGCAAATTCTTTTAAAATCGGAATTGTTCTCAAAGCTCTGAAAATTCCGCCTATTCCCAAGGTGTCACCTATTGTTTGTCTCAAACCGTATTTTTTCGGAATTTCAAAATCTATAACCGTACTCGGCTCATATCCACCTATCTGAACTGCATTGATAACAAAATCAGCATCCTTTAGAGCTTTTTTTCTGTTTTCAACTCCCAGATATGATTTTACCGTTGCTCTTCCCTCATTGATGTTCTTATTCAAACATTCAACCAAAACATATGACTCTTGAAGTCTTGTTTCATCAATGTCATAAAGAGCTATTTCAACATCGTGTAATGCATCGGAAAGCATAATATCTCCCAATACATTTTTGCAGAAAACCGTACTTCCCGCTCCCAAAAAAGTTACCTTTACCATAACTTATCTCTCCTTTCAATTTAATACAAGTATATCAAAACCATTCCTGATTACAAATAGCATAATGTAACTAAAATATGTCAAAATGTAACTTTTACTCTTGCACAATCATCTTTGATATGATATAATCTGTTTTAGGGAGAGTGTTATTATGTATATATTGGAAAATAAAGGCTACAAAACATTGAATGTCCTCACGCTCGGACACCAAAAATGTGCTCCGTCACATTCTTTCAGCTATGCACTGCCGAATTTTTATCTTTTGCATTATGTTGTCGGCGGAGAGGGTACTTTTACAAAAAATAAAGTGACAAAAAAAATTTCAGCCAATGAAATGTTTATCATAAAGCCGAATAATATTTACGAATACTGTGCAGACGAAAAAAATCCCTGGGAATATATATGGATTTCTTTTGACGGAGAACTTGCGAAAATGTTTGAAACGCTTGATGATACCGTGAAATTCAATACCGATATTTTCTTTGAAATGCTTGATGCCAAAAATCTTAAAAACACAAAAAATGAATTTCTTCTTTCAAAGCTCTACGAGCTGATCAGCGTGCTTTTTGAGTCAACGGCAACAAAAACCAACTATACAAAAGCCGTTTCCGATTACATCAAAGCAAACTACGCCCGAAAAATATATGTTTCGGACATAGCTGAGACTCTCAATTTAAACAGTCGTTATCTTTCAAGGCTATTTAAAGAGGAAAAAGGAATGAGTGTGCAGGAATACATCATAAACTACAAAATGAAGAAAGCACAGCTGTTTTTATCAAAGGGACTAAATGTTTCGGAAGCTTCAAAATCGGTCGGCTATGATGATATTTTTACATTCTCAAAAATATTCAAAAAGCATATCGGTGTTCCGCCGTCCCTATACAAAGCTACCGCCCTACATTTATAAATTTTGTGTCGGGATGTTTTTTTACCGTATCATTGCCAAATTCCCCGTCACTTATAAAATAATCTATATCATCGAAAGTGCAGGTCACAAACTTGCTTTTTTTTCCGAGTTTGTCACTTCCACACAGGAAAACACGCTTTTCGGAGTTTTTCATCATAATTCTGTGATGTTCAAGATACATTTCGTTTGATTCGTAAATTACGCCATCATCAGCTCCGCTTGTGGAAAAGAACATTATGTCGGCATAAAACATCGAATATGTACCGGTTGTTATCTGCCCTGCCAAAATGCCCGGATTTTCGTCAACGAAACCTCCCGTACAATAAGTCTTTATTCCGTTTTCACTCAAATATGACGCAAGAAGCATATTGTTTGTTACAACCGTTAAATTCTTCTTTCCAACAAGGAAATGACCGAGATATTGTGCACTCGACGATCCGTCTATAAAAACAGTATATCCGTCACAAACAAGGTCGGATGCAAAACACGCTATACTGTTTTTCTCCGATTTCATACTGTGCTGACGAAATCGAAACGGTGTTGCCGACTCGGATTTTATCTCAACCCCTCCGTAGCTTCTTTTAACAAGTCCCTGCTTTTCAAGAAGAGTTAAATCCCGTCGTATGCTTGCCGGAGAATATCTTATCTTCTCCACCAGATATTCAACCGTCACATAGTGATATTTTTTTAAAATATTTAATATTTCGTCCATTCTTTCCGTTTGATACACCGCAAAATCTCCCACACTTTTTGATTATTGTTGATTATTTTACAAAATAATCGCAATACTTGATTTATTTTGATTGTTTGTTATAATTATATAAGACTTAACAAAAAAAATCAATACATTTTCATTATTTAATCGGAGGTTATTATGAAAAAACTTTATGAGGGAAATTTAAGGAAGAATTTTTTTGTGTATGCACTACCTCTTGTACTGACAGCTCTTCTTTCGCAGGCATATAACATAATTAATTCCGCAATGGCAGGTTATCTTATAGGAGATAATGCCTTTGCCGCAATCGGAAGTGTTTCTCCCTTTTCAACATTAATTTCCTCCGTATATTGGGGATACGGAACAGGATTTTGCATTTATGTTGCAATTCTTTTCGGACGGGGAGACTATGTCAAAATGCTCAATGTCATAAAAACCAATCTGATATTAAGCACTGCGGTTATAATGATAATCTCTTCACTGTGCATAATGTTTCACGAGAAAATTTTTGATTTTCTTAATATTGAAGAAGCTCTTCGTTACGACACCTTTTCTTATTTTTGGGTGCATATGTCAAGTATGTTTTTGTTGAATTTTTCGCAAACATTTGTGTATATTTCAAATGCCATAGGATTGACAAAGCTCCCTTTTTTATCATCTCTTTTGTCAAATATTATTTTGATATCGGGAAATTACATATTGATAAAATACGCAGGTCTCGGCGTTCAGGGAACGGCTGTCGCAACGGCATTTTCAAACCTTTTTTCAACGGTTTTCTGTGCAGTGGTATTAATTCGAGCTTTCAAAAAGCTGAATGTGAAAATTTCGGGACTTTACTTTAGTAAAGACGAGATAAAATGGTCGGTTCACTTCGCTATTCCGACAACTCTCCAACAGTCTGTTATGTACCTTTGCACAGCCTTGGTTTCTCCGCTGACAAATCTGTGCGGAGCAAGTGCAATTTCGGGTTATACAATCGGTATGCGTCTTTATGATTTGAATGCCGGTGTTTATCAGAATTCAAACAAAACAATAACAAATTATATTGCTCAATGTGTCGGTGCCGGAAAACATTCTATGATAAAAAAAGGTATAAGAACAGGACTTTCGCAAACACTTCTCTTTCTTGCTCCTTTCCTTATTTTTACTGTTTTGGGAGCCGGATTTATACCGAAGCTGTTCTTAAAATCTCCTGACAGCATACATTATGCAAAAATATTTATGAGATTTTGTATGCCATTTATACTTTTTAATGTGATAAATAATATGATTCACGCAATTTTCAGGAGCACGGATGCGGGAATATTTCTTATTCTTTCAACTCTTCTTTATTCCGTTTCCTATTTCGGCTTCAGTTATCTTCTGTTTCCGAGATTTGAAATGTACGGAATTTATGCCGCTATCGTTCTTTCCTGGATATGCGAAGCAACTTTCGGATTGACTGTTTATTTTTCGGGAATATGGAAATCTAAAGAATACAAACACCTTGAAAAACAGCAATAAATTACACAAACAGCACCGACAAAACTGTCGGTGCCGCTTTATTTTACTATAAAACCGCAATTTGTTTCGTATTTTAAGCTTTTAATGCAGTCTCACCCAAAACACGGCATTTTTCTAATAAATTTCTCCTCTGTGAAATATATATAAACTCTCGCAGGGCGATTATATTTATATTCTTATGGTTAGTCATTGCTAACTGCTTTTTAAAAAATTATGCATATGTAAAATGCTTTACAAGTGTTTCCTGCAAGGCATTTGCACTTGAAGAATTTACATATTGAATTTTCGTACCGTTTTTCTCCGCCTGACGACAAGCACTTTTAAGCATTTTATGTGCAACGGTTTTTGTGAACACAATTATCATTTCAGGATTACCTATCTGGTTTTGGAAATTTGCCGGACATTGTGTGAAAACCTTGCATTTACAGCCATATTTCTTGCAAATTTGTTTATATTGGCAATGCATACAATCATGACCGCCCACTATTACTATATTCAACTCAATTCAACTCCTTAACTGATTTTCTGCATTTATTTTTTATAGCAGATGAACCTGCCGCCATCAATATACCTATTCCCGATGCAACCGAATATTGCACTACCATTTCCAACATATTAACCGTTCCTTTCAAACCAATTCGGTTAGCCACTGCTAACTATATTGTATGATATCACACTTTTTTTAATTTGTCAATATTAAAAATCAAAAAATCGGATGTAATTTTTTTACACCCGATTTGATTTTAAGATTTTCTTTTTTGAAGTTTGCCAACATCTATCATATCAAGCTTTCCCGATAAAATAATCAGCTCACTCTGCAAGCAGAAAATATCGGTTGCCGTAAGAAGAAAATCCGCAATAATATCGATTGCGACCGCAACCGCAAGTCCCTCAAGCGGAAGTCCGAGCTGGTTAAACAATATTGTGCAAATAGCGACACTTCCTCCCGGAATAGGCGGTGTTGCGATTTTTAAGACAACCGCAGTCAACAATAGCATAAATATCCACGCAGGCGTCACTGCCGAGGAATATATTTCAGCTATGGACAATCCGAGTACGATAAATTCCGTAACCGAACCTATACCGAACAAAATTCTGCCCAACGGAATACCGAAATTGACAATTTTTTTATCAATACCGTAATCCTTTTCACAGGCTTCCATAACCGTCGGCATTGCCGCAGATGATGATGCCGTGGTCAATCCTATCACGAAAGACGGCATTGCTTTTTTCAAAAACACTGTCGGCTTAACCTTGTATTTAAACACAACCAAGCAAAAATAAATTGCCATTGCAAAAAAACATCCGACAAGCACCAAAAGTGGAATTTTGTATGCATCTATCAGGGCAGAAAAACTTCCCGACAATATCATATCGTAAAGACTCATAAATATAAGCAAAGGAATAAATGAGCATACAGCCTCCAAAATCAGCTGTACCACCGTATTTGCTTGTTCGGTAAAGGATACCGCAAGGGTCGTTTTGCTTCCGAGAACCAAAAGAGCCGTCCCAACGGTTGATGCAATAAATATAATCTGCAAAAAATTCCCCTCTTTAAACGGACTTATTATATCGGGCGGAATTATTCCGAGTATCATCTCAAAAGGTTCAAAAAGATTAAATGCCCCCGTACCTGCACCGAGCGAAAAATTAAACAACGGCATTATACACAGCATAAATATTGTCGGAACTAATGCCATCATAAAAAACATTCGTCCTATCATTTTTTTACCGATATTGGTGAGGTCTGCAATGTCACCTATACTGCATATGCCCCAAACAACCGACAAAAATATCATCACTCCAGCTGTTGAATTCAAAAGTCCCAAAAAAGTGTCCGTCAGCGGTGCCAAAATCTGCTGTGATATAAGATTTCTGACACTCTCCGGGAATGTTTGAGATATAATACCACATATAACAGCAAGAAAAATTGCCGCCAATATATAAACCATCTGTGACGGTTTTTTCTTTCTCGGAGAGAAAATTATAATATTCTGACCGTTTTTATATCTCCATACCGGAGCCATACCTATTCCCGACATCAACATTCGAGAAAAGTCCTCTTCTCCGCCGGAAGAAAATATATCACAGCTGTTACCCAAAACAGACAATTCAATACGGATACTTCCTAAATGTCGTACACACTTCAGTCCGCAAAGTGTGTCCTCTCCAAATTCATCACGATAATTTAAAAGTGTGTCCTCAAAGGCAAGCTTTAGTCTCAAAATATCCTTTTCTTCAATTTTGTTTTTTTCAAGAAATTCTGATACCGTATCAACCGCTTTTTCTATATTTTCATATGTAATCTTAAATTTATCCATCATATATTTTTCTTAACCCTCAATATATTTTGTCCGTCCTTATATTCATATGTGATATCATCCATTGTCTTTTTCACCATATATATACCCAAACCTCCGATTTCTCGCTCCTCTGCAGACAGAGTAATGTTTGGGTCTTTTGCCGAAAGCGGATCATAAGGAACACCGTTATCGATAAATGTTATTATAACCGACAGCGGACTTTCTTTCACCTCAACACGCACGGTAGCCGGTCCGACATCAGGGTTATATGCGTAATGAGCAATATTTCCGAACAGCTCATCTATAGCAATATCTATTTGAATTTGAGCTTTTATCGGGCAATCCACCGCCTCAAGCTGTTCATTCACAAAGTCTGTAACCGTACTGATATTTTCAACGGTTGCTTGTATATTCAATTCTTTCATTTTGCAATACCTCCGTTCTCTCTCTTTTTCTTGTATTTAATGCACAACATTGTTATGTCATCAAACTGCGGAGCATTTCCGACAAACCTGTCAACATCCTTTGCAATCATTGTACAAATTTCTTTCGGATTTGCATCCTTCTTTGAATTGACAATTGCCGACAATCTTTCCTCTCCGTACAACACATTGTCCTTATCGGTTGCTTCGGTGACACCGTCCGTATAAAGGCAGACAACATCTCCCGGTTTCAAAACAATTTCATTCTTTTTGTATTTCACATTTTCCATTCCGGCAAGGAACATTCCGCTTCTGTCCCTCAAAAATTCAAATCTGCCACCGTCTCTTTTTACGATAGGAGGATTATGCCCTGCATTGGCAAATTTCATAACACCCGTTGAAAGGTTCAGTACTCCCATCCAAGCTGTCACAAACATACCGGCTTCATTATTTTCACATAGCTTCTCGTTGGCTCTTTCAAAAACCTCCGACAGCTCTGTTCCGCTTTCCGCAAGGTCTTTTAAAATGGTTTTTGCACGCATCATAAACATTGCCGCAGGAATACCCTTTCCCGACACATCGGCAACAATAAACGCCGCTTCATTTTCGTTTATCATATAGAAATCATAAAAATCTCCGCCGACCTCTTTTGCCGTAATCATATTTGCGTGAATTTCAAACTCTTTGCAATTCGGGAATATTGTTGGCAGCGATGAATATTGTATCTGCTGTGCAAATTCAAGCTCCTTATCAATCCTTGCCGCCGCTTCATCAATATATCTCTTCAGGGTGCTTACGGTTGAATTTATGTCATCTGAAAGTGATGCAAATTCCTCATTTGATCTTACATCAACTGTAACATTCAAATTTCCTGCAGTAATTTCCGATAATGTTTTGTTTATTTTTCTGATATTGTCGATAACTATTCTTTTTATCAAAAAATATATCAAAACGAACAGTGCCGCAAAAATAACCATTTCCATAAATATGTTGACATAAACCGATGCATCCTTCATAAACATAGCCTCACTCAACGGCAACGCACCGACAATATAATAACCCTCAACAAATCTGTAGGCAAGAAGATGTGAAATCCCCTCAACATCTGTTTCAAATATTTCACCTGGTGCGATTTTGTTCGTATCAAGATTGATTCCGAGGGCATCGAGCTTTTCACCATAATGCTCACTTCCCTCCGTCACTATGTTAAATTCCTCATCGCAAATTGTGATAAATCCGTTATTTCCTATGTGGCGGTTTTTCGCAACCTTGCCAACAAACGCTCCGATATCCTCCCTGAATCTGTTTGCGTCATATCCGACCTGCAAAAATCCCTTTTGAGGAAGCTTCATCGCCCCGTATTTTCTGAATATCATTTTATCATATGATGTCGGGCGATAGTCTTGGACATATTGTTTTTCATCTCCGTCCAAAAGAACCAAAAATTCCGACGACTGTTCTCCCGATGACATATCATATCCCAAATAATCGGTATAATTTGTTTCAACTATTATGCCGTTTTCATCTATGATGTTCACTTCTCTGACATTATACTTTTCCGCAAGATAAAACACATCCTTGCCGCCAACATATTCATCTACAATCTGCGTTGTTTTATTTATCAAATTCTCATCAGATGCATCTGCAATATCACGATACACATCTCCGAGATTTATTTCAATAACCGATTTTGTTTCGGTTTCGCTCATTCTTGTCTGCAAAACAGAAATAAATAAGCTTGACAGTGCAAACGCAATGACAATACATATCAAAAGCCACATTTGAAATGTCTGCGAAATCTGTTTGTTTGTTTTATTTGTGCGATGTTTTTCCTTTCCGAGAGAGGAAACAACAAACACTGCCGCACCTACGGCAATACAGTTTCCCAATACCATCGGAAGAGTACAGCTTTTCACAAATCCGAATGCCGTTGCAACATCATTCATATTGGTCAAGAATATCATCAGCATATGTAAAATTTCTGTGATCATAGCTATTCCGATACCGTAAACCCATGTCGGCTTTTTATCGTCAAACATAAATCGCCGCAGAAATCCCGCTATAATTCCGGCAAGAATTGTTGATATACTGCACGCAAGCTGTGTATATTTTCCCGCAATCCCGATTATTGCGGCAATGTATCTGAAAACACCGCCTATCACTCCGGCTATTATTCCTGCCGGAACACCGAATATCAACCCTGCACAAAGCGGCGCGGCATCCCTTACATTTATCATTGCACCGCCTATGTCAACACCGCCGTAAGGTGTGCTTGAAAACATTGCGATGATACCGAAAAGAATGCCGTAAATAATCTGTTTTGGTTTGTTCTGCAGTTTTTTTAGTGCTGTTTTCTTCTCCGCCGAATACAGCAAAACCGCAAGAGCGGCATTGCAAAAGGCGGTAATAAATAATTTTAAAGCCATTTTTTGACCCCCCCTTTTTTGAATCTTTTTCTGTCATCCTCTTTTGCGGTTTTTTTCTTTCAAATATCTTTCTTTTCTGTCCGATGACCTTTTCAAAAAGTTTCTCACTCCGTCCTCATTGGCATTTTTTATCATTCTTTTGATTTCTTCTATGCTGTTTGAAAATATTTCAATCTGCTCCGACAATGCCTCACGGTTTTCCAAAAACAACTCCGTCCACATATCGGGATTGAGCTTTGCGACCCTTGTGCAGTCACGCAGACTTCCTGCACTGAACTTTTCTGCTCTGTCAAGAATTTCGTTATCGCACAATGCCGCCGCCACAATATGCATAAGCTGACTTGTGTATCCTATCATTTTATCATGTTCCTCGGGTGTCGAATAGGTTATCTTTGAACAGCCTATGTAGTAGATTATTTTTTCCATCATCAATATATTCTCACGCTTGTTGTGCGGTCTTGTGACAAGAATATAATTTGTCCCCTTGTATAAATCGGAAAGAGAACTTTCATATCCTCCGCATTCGCGACCTGCCATAGGGTGTCCGCCGATAAAATCAATGTCGTTGTTTTTTATATTCTCATATACATACCCTTTAACGCCACACACATCACTCACCAACGCACCGGGTTTGAATGTGTTATTATTTATAAATTCAACGCACGCCCTCGGTGTCAAGCAAAGGATGACAATATCCATATTGCAAAGAACCTCTGCCGCATTTTTAACACCACTACATATAAATCCGTCCCTTTCGCAGTCGGCAAGTGTCTTTTCGTTTATATCCGCTCCCCAAACCGAAACATTTGGAAACCCTTTCAGTGCCTTTGCCATAGATCCCCCTATCAATCCGAGACCGACAATCATCAAATTCAACATATTTCCCTCCTTACGCCTTGTCAAGCGTATTGAACTCAAAACCTTTCTCTATCAAGTAATCCAAAATCTCCGGCAAAGTTTTTGCCGTCACAAGCTTTGTCGGCGAATTATGCATAAGTATAACAACATCCTCATTCTCACCAACAGTTTTTTTCAGCTTTGATATAACATACTCCTCCGACGGAGATGCTTTTTCCGCATCACCGTTCAATGCATTCCAATCACAATGCCTGTACCCATTTTCTTCGAGCTTTAGCTTACATTCTTGTTTTATTGCACCGTAAGTTCCGGCATTATGACTTCCTCCCGGAAAACGGCAGATTTTCGGATAGTTCGGGTTGTCGGCGATTTTTTCTATCAAGCCTTGAGTTTTATCGATTTGAGTCATAAATGTTTGAGTATCCGCATACAATTCATTGTATTTATGAGAATATGAATGATTTGCAAGCAAATGCCCCTCATCATATATTCTTCTTGCCATACCCTGATTTTCCTCAATCAATGTACCAACAAGGAAAAAAGTTGCTTTAACATTATATCTTCTCAACACATCGAGAATTTCAGGCGTTACCGTATTATCCGGTCCGTCATCAAAGGTGAGATATGCTTTTTTTATACCGTCGGGATTTTTTACATCTTTTAAAATATCTACATTTTTTTCGGGAGGTGTTGGATATACATACCCGTTAAAAATAAATTCTCCATCACTCGTATTATTATTTTTTGAATTTTTGATTATTGCGGACACTGTAAATACGGCAATCGCCAAAATGACCGCCACAAGCAAAAAAATCAATAAAGTATTTTTTATTTTGGCTTTTTTTGCCATTTCCCGTCTGTGCTGACGGAATTCAACATCGTTTGACATAAACACATCACCTCATAAGAGTATTATACAACAAATAAAAATATTTTTCAACAAAAAAATATATCAATGGAGGAAATTATGAAAAAAAATATTTATGTAACCCTATTGGCAACGGTAATTGCAGTTTGTTCGGGAATATTTGTAAGCTTGAATCTCCCCGACAACTCTCTGCAAACAACAGCAGACACATACTCTGTTCTTGACACGAGAGCTATCGGCTGGGGCATTAAAAAAGTGAAAAATTCCGAACCGGAAATTCCCGACTATCAAAAGAAAATTCTTTCCCAATACAACTCATTTTATATGGACAATACGAAACCAAAAAAATTATATCTCACATTCGATGAGGGTTATGAAAACGGATATACCGCAAAAATTCTTGACACCTTAAAAGAAAAAAATGTTACTGCCGCATTTTTTATAACGGGACACTACGCAAAAAAAGAGGGTGAACTGATACAGCGTATGATTGATGAGGGACATATTGTCGGAAATCATACTCTAAATCACCCCAATCTTGCAAAATTACCCGACAGTACATCGGTATCGGCAGAGCTCACCGATATGAATAAACTTGTTTCGGAGCTGTATGGCTATGAAATGACATATATGCGTCCGCCTGAAGGAGAATACTCCGAAAAAGTGCTTTCAATTGCAAACGATTTGGGATTTAAAACCGCTTTTTGGAGCTTTGCATACAAGGATTGGGAGCAAGATGTTCAAAGTGGTAAGGAATATGCAAAGGAACAAATAATACCTTATCTGCACGACGGCGAAATTCTTCTTTTGCACGCCGTTTCAAAGGATAACGCCGAAGCTCTCGGAGAGGTAATCGACTATGCACGAAACGCAGGTTATGAATTTGCGTCACTCGATGATATTAAGCCGTAAAAAAATTGGGATGCAATTTTTGCATCCCAATTTTTTTAAATCCCACGATATAAAAGTCTTGACGGCAAATAAAGCTTCAGTGCATTGTGTATCAACCTCTGTGTTCTTGATGTTTCGTAAGAAATCGAAAATCCGTCCGCCGCTTCACTTTTCAATCCGTCTGTATTCCCCGTTTCGAAAAGTACATCCGCAACAGCACAAACAGCTTCACCGATTTCTTTCACACTCCCACGGTTATCTGTCGCTTTAAGAACATATTTTTCAGCCAATTTACAAAGGCCTTCAAAATTTTCTTCGCTTTTTATTTTCTGTCCGCCGTATTCCTTTAAATAATAATCAAAATCTATCATTTTTCCTCTTTCTGTTGCTTTGTGCAACTTTTGTTAAAAAAATATATCATTCTTGCAATTCATACCTATTATAGCATACAATAAATATTTTGTCAATAGCATTGTGCAACTTTTTTATTCACAAAAAAGACGGCAGTATAAACCACCGTCTTATTTGGCTTTTATTGATCAGACTTTAAAATTAACGCCTGTATCCGCATCTTCCGCCGGATCTGTTTTGAAATCAAAATCCTTTCCCGGGAACAATGCATTAAGAATTATACCGAGTATTGATGCAACAGCCAATGCCGACAATGAAATTGTGATTTTACCGATTGTAAATGTTGCGGCAGAACCGAGACCCAATGCCGAAACAAGGATTACTGCGGCAATTATTAAGTTACGGCTCTTTGTCAAGTCAACTTGATTTTCAACCACATTTCTCACACCGATAGCAGAAATCATTCCGTAAAGAATGAATGAAATTCCACCTATGATAGCTGTCGGAATAAGATTTACAAATGCCGCAAATTTAGGCGAGAATGAAAGAATAACAGCCAAAACAGCGGCAATTCTTATAACTTTCGGATCATATACCTTTGAAAGTGCAAGCACGCCTGTATTTTCTCCGTATGTTGTGTTTGCAGGACCTCCGAACAATGCTGACATTGTTGTTGCCAAACCGTCACCGATCAATGTTCTGTGAAGACCGGGATCTGCTATGTAGTTCTTTCCTACAGTTGATGAAATCGCTGAAATATCTCCGATATGCTCCATCATTGTTGCAAGAGCAATCGGCACTATAGCAACAATTGAACTTACAATCAATGAAGTGTTTGACCAATCAATTCCGCCGAACACAGTGTGGTTCCATTTAACCGGAATACCAATCCATGCCGCATTCTTAAACTGTTCCAATGCATCCACTGAAAACAATGCCATATTTGCATTTCCGGCAATTGCAATATATTCACTTTCACCAATCATAACATTTTGTCCGCAGACAACAGCCAAAATTGCGGCTATGATACAAGAACCCGCAACACCGAGCAAAATAGGAATAATTTTTGCCATTCCTTTGCCCCATATATTGAAAATAACAACTATTGCAAGAGCAATTACAGCCAAGAGCCAGTTTGTCTGACAGTTATTGACAGCACTTCCGGCAAGACCCAAACCGATTGAAATTATAATAGGACCCGTTACAATCGGAGGGAAGAACTTCATAACCTTTTTGATGCCGATGCACTTTATCAATGCCGCAAGCACCAAATATACAAGACCTGCACAAGCGACACCCAAGCTCGCATAAGGCAGAAGTTCTGCATTCGTCATTGTTCCGTTTCCTGCCATCGGTGCAACAGCGGCATATCCGCCCAAAAATGCAAACGATGAACCCAAAAATGCCGGTACCTTTCCCTTTGCAATAAGGTGGAACAAAAGTGTTCCCAATCCTGCCATAAGCAGTGTCGTTGCAATGTCAAGTCCCGTCAAAAGCGGAACAAGCACAGTTGCTCCAAACATTGCGAACATATGCTGAAATCCTAAAACCAGCATTTTGCCCGTGCCCAGCTTACGGGCATCATAAATTGCTTCTTGATTTTGTTTTACCATATTTTTTTCTCTCCTTAATATTTTTTCGCAAACAAAAGCCCTATCCGCAATCGGACAGGGCAAAAACCCAATGTAAATTGTGAAATATCCGGCCGATGTCCCCATCGCTTAATAAGACTTCTATTCAACTTGGAACATTTTATCATATTTTGTCGTAAATGTAAAGATAATTTTGAATATTTCAAAAAATATTTTTATTTCAGGTTTCTTATATTTACAATTCTCGGCTTGCCGATATAGTTTAAATCGAATTTTTCAACGAGTTCCTTTGCTCTTTTTAAGGAGTTTATGTCATATGCTCTGTCGGCACTGTGTGCATCAAGTCCGAATGTTACAGGTGCTTTTGTTCTTCCCGCTTCCTCCCAAAAAGCTTCATTTGGATATATTCTGTTGTCACGAATTCCCAAAAAATTTATTTCCAAAGGAACTGCGTAGCGTGCCGATGCTTCGCATATCTTTCTCATTTCTTTTTTATATACCGAAACTCCGCCGATAAAATTAAAAAAGTCCGGATGACCTATATACGAAAATGCACCTGTTTTAATTGCATTCACCACGCACTCAACATACTGCTTCAAGTATCCGTAATCGGTATGAGGAGAATATGAAAAAACAGCATCGGGGTGATTTTCCGCTTTTGTATAATGCTGACCCAAAATCAAATACTCTGCGCCATAGGAAATGGCATTTTGAAGCATTTCATCAAACATATCTTCATAATATTCCATTTCAAATCCGATTTTGATATCGATTTCTTGCTTATATTTTTCTTTCAATCTCGATATTTCATCATAATATATCTTACTTTTCTCGGTGCTAACCCTAAAATTGGATTCGCTACCGTCCGAAAATTTAAGTGGCATATGGTCAGAAAATCCCATATATTTAATTCCGTTTTTTATTGCATATAAAACATATTCCTCCGGTGTTCCCGTTGCGTGGGAACACAAATATGTATGAGTATGAAAATTATAATCCATACAATCCGTTCATTCCTTTCAATTGCTCACATCAAAGCTTTACATCCGCAAAAATCGGATAATGGTCGGAAAGATATATTCCGTTCTTTCTGTCCGTCCACTTACCTGTTTTTGTAACTCTTTGTGCAAGTCCGTTTGACATATAGATATAATCTATCGTCATTTCATCGCCTCTGCCGAAATTATGGAAAGTATTTGTAACATCCTTTGTTGTTCTCGTCATACCATCAAAATTATCGCAGTTTTCTATTGTTTTGCTATCAGGCTTTGCATTAAAGTCTCCCAAAATAACATAAGGAAGATTGATTTTGGCGTTCACATCATTCAAATATCCCAAAACACAATCCATTCCCAAAATTCTTGCTTCATCCGAAATATGGTCAAGGTGAATGTTCAAAGCTCTCATTTGCTCACCCGTTGTTTTGTGCATAATTCTTGCGGCAACGCAAATTCTCGGACAATCACTCTGATTTTTATATCTTGACTCCGGAATATACGGTGTTTCGCTCATCCAGAATGTTTCAAAGCCTATCACATCAAAAGTATCTTTTTTTATTGCCGTATAAAGTCCCTCTCCTTTATAATCCTTATAGCGTCCCTGTCCGACAAATTCATACTCCGGCAAGGCTCTTTTCATAAATGCAATAATCGGATCTGTTACCTCTTGGAAGCCTATCACATCGGGATTCTCTGTCAAAATTTTTTCTATCATTCCGCCGAAACGGTGAATAAAGCTGTTTACTCCGTCATTTTCCCAATCGCCTCTGATATTAAAAGACACAATTTTAATTTCCATTTTTTCATCCTTTCCCATTTTATTGCACAAAAAGGGGATGTAAAACAAGTTCTTACATCTCCCTTTTTGTTTTATATCATTAATCTCTTAATTTTTTCACGCAGTCTGCACAAATTCCGTCAAAACCGTCAATTGTTCCGACAGTTTCGGAATGAATCCAGCATCTTCCGCATTTTTCATTTTTGTCAACCTCAACCAAAACCTTTGATACTTCACCCGAAACAGAGTTTTGAGGTGCTTCGTTTTCACTAATAAATGCTTTTGAAGTGATGAAAATTTCCGCAAGCTCTTTTTCTCCGAGTTTTTTCAAAAGCTCAAGAATTTCGCCCTTTGCATAAACGGTTACATCGGCATCCAAAGATTTTCCGATAAGCTTTTCGTTTCTTGCCGGCTCCAATGCCTTATTGACATCGTTTCTTACGGCAATAATCTTATTCCACTTATCCTCAAGTGTTTCGTCATTCCAATCGGAATTAACTTTAGGCATATCGTTAAGCATAACGCTTACGATATCATCCGATTTGAAGTGCGGCATATATTTCCAGATTTCTTCACAAGTGAATGCCAATACCGGTGCAAGCAATTTAACCATTGCATTAAGTATAATAAACATGGCCGATTGAGCACTTCTTCTTACCTTTGCCGTAGGCTTTTCGGTATAAAGTCTTGATTTTAGCACATCAAGATAGAAGTTACTCATCTCAACGATACAGAAGTTGAGCATTACGCCGTATATTGTATGGAATTCAAACTTTTCATACGCATCGGTTGTTTTTTCGATAAGCTGATTGAGCTTCATCAATGCCCACTTATCAAGTTCTGTCATATCGTTATAAGCAACCATATCGCTATCAGGGTCAAAATCATTGATATTACTCAAAATGTAACGAGCGGTATTTCTGATTTTTCTGTAACCCTCCGAAAGCTGCTTCAGTGCATCCTTCGACATTCTCATATCGGTTCTGTAATCTGCAGAAATAACCCAAAGACGAAGAACATCCGCACCGTATTGATCGACAATTTCCTGCGGAGCGATTGAATTGCCCTTTGATTTGGACATTTTCTTGCCCTCGCCGTCCTGAATCATACCGTGCGTAATAACCGTGTTATACGGAGCTTTTCCCGTTGTTGCAACGCTTGTCAAAAGCGATGATTGGAACCATCCTCTGTATTGGTCGTTACCCTCAAGATACATATCGGGCGGATATGTCATATCTTCTCTTTCCTCGCATACTGCGGCATGAGAAGAGCCCGAATCAAACCAAACATCCATAATATCTTTTTCCTTTGTGAACTTTGTGCATCCGCATTCGCACTTTGTTCCCTCCGGTAAAATATCTGCGGCATCTGTATCCCACCATTTGCCGACACCCTGTTTTCTGAACATATCGGCTACAGCCTTGATTGTGTCCTTATTGATAAGCTCCTTGCCGCAATCTGCACAATAGAACATAGGAATCGGAACACCCCAGGTTCTCTGTCTTGATATACACCAATCGCTTCTGTCAACTACCATACTTGTAATTCTGTCTTCGCCCCATTGAGGAACCCATTTTACCTTTTTGATTTCCTCAACAGCCTTTTCTTTAAGAGCATCAACTGATGCAAACCACTGATCTGCCGCACGGAAAATAATAGGATTGTCACATCTCCAGCAATGTGGATATTGGTGAATGATATTTTCCATTGCAACAAGATTTCCGTCCTGTTCAAGTCTTTCAAGAATTGCCTTGTTCGATTTTTCATAGAACATTCCTGCAAATTCTCCGGCAAGCTCGTTTTGATAACCTTTTTCGTCAACAGGAACGATAATTTCAATTTCCGGATATTTTTTGCAGACAACATAGTCCTCCGCACCGAATCCCGGTGCCGTATGAACACAACCCGTACCTGCTTCAAGAGTTACATGGTCACCCACAATAACCAAAGATTCACGGTCGATGAAAGGATGCTGACACTTAATATATTCAAGCTCCGCTCCCGTAAATTTCCTAACTATTTCATAGCTTCCCTCAATGTTTGCAGCTTTCACAACATTTTCGATAAGCTCTGTTGCCAACACATAAATTTCTCCGTTTTCAAACTTAACCAAAGAATATTCAAAATTGGGATTTAGGGAAATCGCAACATTTCCCGGAAGTGTCCAGGTTGTTGTTGTCCAAATCACAAAATACACATTGGAAAGTCCCTCAAACAAGCCCTTGTCATCCTTGACAGCAAACTTAACATAAATTGAATTTGCCTTATCCTCCGCATATTCAATTTCCGCCTCTGCAAGAGCTGTTTCGCAATGCGGACACCAATAAACAGGCTTCAAGCCTTTATATATCAAGCCGTTTTCAGCCATTTTTCCGAATATTTCAATCTGCTTTGCGACAAAATCATCGGTGAGAGTCAAATAAGGATTTTCCCAATCACCCAATACACCCAAACGCTTAAACTGGACTTTTTGATTTTTTACCTGTTCAAGTGCAAATTCTTCACAAGCTTTACAGAACTTTTCCGCTCCTGCTTCGTGTCTGTTAAGACCGAGTCTCTTTATTGCTTGCTGTTCGATAGGCAAGCCGTGAGTGTCCCAACCGGGAACATAAGGAGAATAAAATCCCTGAAGATTTTTATATCTTACAATAATATCCTTCAAAATCTTATTGAGTGCGTGTCCCATATGGATATCGCCGTTTGCATACGGAGGTCCGTCATGCAAAATAAAAGATTTCTTTCCCGTATTCTTTTTCTTCAATCTGTTATAT
>CAZGZZ010000019.1:0-31047 GCA_964530315.1 uncultured Lachnospiraceae bacterium | reverse complement strand
GCACGACCCAAAGCAACACGCTGTCTCTGACCACCTGACAAAGCCTTTGGCTTTCTGTCGAGCAAATGCTCAATGTCAAGGATTTTTGCGGCTTCTTTAACTCTCTTATCGATTTCAGCCTTTGGAGTTTTTCTCAACTTAAGACCGAAAGCCATATTTTCATAAACTGTCATATGAGGATAGAGTGCGTAGTTTTGGAAAACCATCGCAATATCTCTGTCCTTCGGAGCAACATCGTTCATAAGCTTTCCGCCTATATACAATTCACCCTCACTGATTTCTTCCAAACCGGCAATCATTCTGAGTGTCGTTGATTTACCACAACCGGAAGGTCCGACCAAGATTATAAATTCTTTATCTTCAATATCAAGTGTGAAATCGCTGACAGCAGTAACATTACCCGCATATCTTTTGTAAATACCTTTTAATTGCAAATCTGCCATTTATATTTCTCCTCTCATGGATTTTTAATTTTTTACTATATAATAATAACATAAAATCAAGCAAATTGGAAGACAAGTAATTCACAAAATTAAAATAAATTTATTAGTAACATTTACTAAACAACAAAAGACGAAAGAAAAAATCCAATTCTTTCGCCTTTGTTTTTTGTGCACATTCGCTAAATTATGAATAAACAATGAATTTATGTGATTATTCTTTCTTTGCAGCAAGGTTGATTATCTTTTCGGCGATATTTGAGGGAGCGGCTTCATATCTGGTAAATTCAAAGGTGAAGCTTCCTCTGCCCTGGCTCATTGAACGCAAATCTGTTGCATATTTGTTCATTTCCGAAACGGGAACTTCCGCCTCAACAAGATTCAGTCCGGGCAGTTCACTTTCACCCATACCCATAATCTGACCTCTTCTCTTGTTGATATCTCCGATAACATCGCCCATAATGCTTTCGGGAACATAAACCTTCAAAGAACCGATTGGCTCAAGCAAAACGGGTTTGGCTTGCTTGAGTCCCTCTTTATATGCAATGGAAGCGGCTGTTTTGAATGCCATTTCGGAAGAGTCAACCGGGTGATATGAACCGTCAAGCAATGTTGCTTTGAGATTCACAACCGGATAACCTGCCAAAACACCGTGAGCACAGGAATCTCTCAATCCCTTTTCAACAGCAGGGAAGTAGTTCTTCGGAACGCTTCCGCCGAATACCTTTTCTTCAAAAATCATATCTTCGGTGATGCCAGGTTCAAATTCGATTTTAACATGACCGTACTGACCGTGTCCACCCGATTGCTTTTTATGTTTTCCCTCAACCGTGGCTTTGCCGAGGATTGTTTCTCTGTATGGCACAATAGGTTCTTCAAGTCTTACATTTACGCCGTATTTTGCTTTCAGTTTGCTCACTATAATATCAATGTGCTGTTCACCCTGACCGTTTATCAAGGTTTGTTTTGTTTCGGAATTGTTCGTTACGGTAAATGTCGGATCTTCGTCCGTCAGCTTTGTAAGACCACTTACGATTTTTTCCTCATCTCCCTTTGATTCGGGATAAACTGCCATTGAAATAACGGGTGTGGGGAATTCGATACCGCTCAAAATAATATTTTTGTTTTCGGCACAAAGAGTATCGCCTGTTTTTGTTTTGTCAAGCTTGGCAACAACACCGATGTCTCCGGCAATTATTTCGGGAACCTCTTGCTGTTTTTTACCGGTAAGTGTGAAAATTTTTCCTATTTTCTCATATGAATCCTTGTTTGGATTATAGAGTGTGCTGTCCGATTTGACGCTTCCGGAATAAACTCTGAATAAGGACATTTTTCCGACATACGGGTCTGCAATTGTTTTAAATACTATTGCGGAGGTTGTGTCCTGTGCATCCTGAACGACTTCAACGGGTTCTCCTGTTTTTGAGTTGTGAGCGATTTCTTTGATTTCGTTCGGGTTCGGCAAATATTTGCCTATTCCGTCCATAAGACTCATTATTCCGACATTTTCTTGACCTGTTCCGCAATACACGGGATAAATTGTTCCGTCCTTAACGCCCTGTCTTATTGCTTTTTTGATTTCATCAAAGGTAAATTCCTCTTCGTTAAAATATTTGTTCATAAGAGCATCATCCGTTTCGGCGATAGCTTCCATAATCATATCACGAAGCGGAGCAATTTCATTTTCCATATTTTCGGGAACTGGAATATCAATTCTTTCGATTCCCTCATATCTTCTTGCGGTCATATCGACAATATCGACATATCCCTTGAACTTGTCACCCTCACGGATAGGAATTACGAAAGGTGTGACCGCTTTTCCGAAGCATTCCTTCATTTCTTCGAGAGTTTTTGTGTAATTGGCACGCTCATCGTCCATTTTATTAACAAAGAACATAATCGGAACGCCCTTTGTCTTTGCGTATTTGAATACCTGTTCCGTTCCGACGGAAACTCCGCTTCTTCCGCTCATAACAATCAAAGCCGAATCTGCGGCACGCAAACCTTCCTTAACTTCTCCGGCAAAATCAAAATATCCGGGAGTGTCTATTATATTATATTTCATACCCTTCCAATCAATCGGAATCATGGAGGACTGAATTGAAAGCTGTCTCTTAATCTCTTCGGGGTCATAATCGGATATTGTGTTGCCGTCTGCAACCTTTCCCATCCTGTCAACCGCTCCGCTGTTAATCAGCATAGCCTCTGCGATTGTAGTCTTGCCGCATTTGCCATGTCCCATCATAACAACATTTCTGATACTGTCCATTTTTAATTTTTCCATACTGTTTTCCTCCTTTTCCACATACTTGTTAAAAGTTAACAAGATATATTATGTTTATACCATAATTTTATATCATTTAAACAAAAAAAGCAATGACAGAATGTTTAAAATTTTGCCATTACTTTTGTATAATATGTATAAAATAAGTGATTTTTTTGACAATTAATGTTGTAAATTGCAACAAAAGAAGTGTTATTTTACGCACATAACTGTTTTTATGTTGTGGAATTTGAATATTTTAACCGTTTCCTCCGTTATAATTTCACCGCTTACGGCAATGGGAACTGCCGGAGGACAGGAAATCGTCGGAGAAGCACAGATTCGTCCGACCGCTTTTTCTGTCGGAACAATTTCCTGCGGGGCAAGACAAGCATCTCGTACAGAAAGAATTTTTTGTCCGCTTGACGGGGGCGGAGGATTTTTTACGGTATAGGGGAGTGTGTTGTCAAAAAGCTCTTTGATTAAGCAAAAATCCTTTTCGCTGTTTTCGGGAGTAAGCATAAAAACTATGGCTTGTCCGTCGCTGTATTCGCATTCGCCTCCCAAACGGCGAAAGTCTTCGGCAGTTTTGACACCGTTTGTTTTTACCGTTATTTTTAACGGCTCACCGTCAATTACCGAAAATCTTTTTTTCTTTATATATTCCTTTAACTTATCGATTTTTTTTATGCAGTCGGAAAGCTTTTGGAAATATCCGTCCGACAGATATTTATTACACAAATCGAGAGATGCAAGTGTTAAGTATGACGGGCTTGTGGAAGCAAAAAAAGCCATTGCATCTTTTATAACGGGGCAATATTTATCTTTATATTTTTTTGAAATATGCAAATATGCACCGCCTGTTAAAACGGGGAGGGTTTTGTGTGCGGAATCACAGCACATTGCCGCACCGAGTTCAGTCGGATGCAGTGACAAAAATTTTAGGTATGCACCGTGGGCATTGTCAACAAGCAGAGGAATATCATATTTATCGCAAATTTTTGAAAGAGAAGCAATATCGGTCATTTCTCCGAGATAGTTCGGTGAGGTGACATAAAGAGCAAACGGATCACTCTTTTTTATTGCCGCTTCCGCTTCATCGCAATCCGCAGAGCCTGCACACAAAGAATCTGCGTTTTTCGGATAAATCCATTCAATGTCAATTCCGAGTGCCGCACAAGCATAGATAAAGGATTTGTGAACATTCCGAACGGCGGCTATTGTGAGCTTTTTGTCGGTTTTTTGCATTGCGGCAAAAAGCATTGCACGAATACAAAGTGACGAGCCCTCGGTAGAATAAAAAGTTGCACCCGTTTGGAATATTTCGGAAGCATTTTCTTCGCTTTTTTTGATAATTCCGTCGGCTTCGTAAAGACTGTCGGCACCAAGTATTTCGGTTATATCGAATTTTTCGCAACCGAGAAAGCCGACACCCTTGTGACCGGGCATATGAAGCCGTGAGGTGTCGGAGTCGGAATATTTTTTTATAAAATCATATATCGGTGTTTTCATTTTCTTCTTCAAAAGCAATCTGCATCATTATTGCACATTCAATTCTTTTTTTGAACAGCTCACAGCCGTATTCGTAAATGCCCGAAACATTTCCCGTTGCGTGATATGAATTTGCGGCACATCCGCCGGCACAATATAGCTTTGCCCAGCAGTTTTTGCAGTCCGGACGGGAATAAGCGTTGCATTTTCTGAATTCGTCACGGATTTCATTGTTTGAAACACCGTTAAAAATGTCTCCGAGCTTGTATTTTTCGTCACCGACAAATTGGTGGCAAGGATACAAATCGCCCCACGGAGTCACAGCCATATATTCCGTGCCCGAGCCGCAACCTGAAATTCGTTTGTAAATGCAAGGACCGTTTTTTAAGTCAATCATATAATGATAGAATGTGAAGCCGTTACCGTTTTTCTTTCTTTTAATCATTTCCTTTGCAAGTATTTCGTATTGCTCAAACAAAACAGGCAAATCTTCATCCGTGAGGGCATAGGGGTCTCCCGGCGGGCATACTACAGGCTCCATACTAAGTTCCTTAAATCCCAAATCCGCCATATGGAATATGTCGTTTGTGAAATCGGTGTTGTTATGAGTGAAAGTTCCTCGGATGTAGTAGCTTTTATCTCCTCTTTTTTCAACAAATTTTTGAAATTTCGGAACTACGGTATCATAACTTCCTTTTCCCTCATAGTTGACTCTGAACTTATTGTGAACATCTTTTCTTCCGTCAAGACTCAACACAACATTGTCCATTTCACGATTGCAAAAATCAATAACATCGTCATCTATCAGCACACCGTTGGTTGTGAGAGTGAAACGGAAGTTTTTGCCCTTTTCATTTTCAATGCTTCTTGCATATTTAACAAGGTCTTTTACAACCTGCCAATTCATAAGCGGTTCACCGCCAAAGAAATCGACTTCGAGATTTCTTCTTGTGCCTGAATTTTCAACAAGAAAATCAAGAGCACGCTTGCCGATATCAAAACTCATAAGAGCACGCTCACCCTGATATTTTCCCTGGCTTGCAAAGCAATAGGAACAATTGAGATTGCAGGTGTGGGCAATGTGAAGACAAAGTGCTTTTATCACATTTGAATTTTTGTTCAGCTTTGGAGTAAGCTCTTCAAAGTCCTCCTCGGCAAAGAGTTTGTTTGCTTTTTCGAGCGATGCAATGTCAGCAAGACATTCTGCCACTTCGTTTTCCGAAACTTTGTATTTTTTTGTTATTTCGTCGGTTATTTCCGAAGAAGTTTTGTTTTTGTAATCTTTTATTATATCGTAAGCAACCTCGTCAACCATATGAACCGAACCACTTGCTGTGTCGAGTACGATATTATATCCGTTAAGTTTATATTGATGAATCATTTTATACCTCTTAAATTGTTAAAACGCCGCCTTTTGGGCGGCGTTTCAATTATTTATTTTCGTTTTCGCACTTTTGGTTTATAGCACCGCAAGATGTTTTGCAAGCTGATTGACAAGATGTTTGACATTCGCCGCATCCGCCGTTTTTCGCACTCTTGCAAAGATCACGAGTTTCGATTGTTTTAATTCTGCTCATTATAAACACTCCATTCTTATTATTTATGTATTTGCCTTTGTGCAATCGTGATTATTGCAAAAAGACATTTTTTACGCATAATCACAAGCAAGAAGATTATAACATAAAAGAAGATATGTGTCAAGTGCAAAAAAAGTAATTGTTTTTTTGTTTTTGCAGGTTTAACAAAAAACATTGCGCATATTGAAAAATTATGATATACTGACTGTACTATATACCTTTTCGTTTGTTGGAGGTGCAAATCCAAATGAAAAATTTACTTTCAATTTTACTTGTCATTTTTGTGATATTAACCTTTGCGGGAGTGATTTATGTACTCAAAAATCACGGCACGGTTAATGCAGGTTATGCGGTTGTACCTTGTGTGATAGCGGTAGCAATATCGACATTGATTACTGCAAAATACAAAAAGAAATAAAGGAGTTATAGCCGATGAAATACAATAAATTTTAGTCTCTTATACAATCACACAGAAAGACAGGGATAGCTGTATTTTGGATAGTTGCTGTATTCTTTGGCTGCTTCTGCTTTCCTTTTATCAACATCACAAAAGTTTTGAGTAATACACAAAAGCAAATCAGTATAATAAATATTTTCATTTGTGTACTTGCTTATGCAGAGATTGGTCTGCTTTCGGGGTGCTTATTTGAAAAGAAAAATATAGGTGTTGTGCTACTGATAAATGCAGTTCACATAATCGCCGGAATGATATGCAGATATTTTCTTGAATTTGGCGAGGTATCGAATACATATAACTTTACATTAACGAATATAGCTGTTCACATTGCAGCGATTTTGATCGAGCTGTTAAAATGTTTTCACAGCATAACGACAATAAGCAAGGCGAATAAAGAGTACTATATAAAAGCGGAGCTTATGGCTTCGCTTTCTTTGTCAAAAAGTCTGATTATTAAGAAATCTTAAGAAATTTCATTGCCAAATATTAAGAATTGTATTGTATTATATAGTCGGAGGTGAAAAAAGAATGAACATATTGGTTGTTGATGATGACAGAGAGATTGTTGACAGTATTGCAATTTTTCTGTCGGGTGAAAGCTATACTGTGCTGAAAGCGTATAATGGAATTGAAGCTCTTGATATTCTGTCGGAGAATGATGTGCATTTGATGATTTTAGATATTATGATGCCCAAACTTGACGGAATAAAAACGCTTATGAAACTGAGGGAATCAAGAAATATACCCGTTATACTTCTGTCTGCAAAATCAGAGGACACAGACAAAATTTTAGGTCTTACAGCCGGAGCTGATGATTATGTTACAAAACCATTCAATCCGTCCGAGCTTGTTGCAAGAGTGAAATCGCAGTTAAGAAGATATACCACTCTCGGTTCTATTGCAAAGCAAAACGGAGAAATTGTGATTGACGGTTTATATGTTAATACCGAGAATAAAGCCGTAAAGGTTGACGGTGAGGATATACGGCTTACACCTATCGAATACAAAATCCTTGAATTACTTGCAAGAAACAGAAAAAGAGTTTTTTCGGCAGAGGACATTTACAAAAATGTTTGGAATGAGGAAACTGTTGTTGGGGATAACACTATTGCTGTACATATTCGGCACATAAGAGAAAAAATTGAAATCAATCCGAAAGAGCCTAAATATCTTAAAGTTGTGTGGGGTATAGGTTACAAGATTGATTAAAGGAGGACTTGGCAATGAAAAAGATTATATACTCTGATTATACTAAATTTATCGCTGTTGTATTGTTTATTTTAAGTATTACTTTGGGAGCTTTGAGCGTAACAGGTGGTGTGGCTCGTTATTGTGATGAAAAAGAACGCATATATGGTTTTGAAAGTAGTTTTACAGAATCAAAATATCTTTCAAGCTTTCTTGATGCACCTGAAATTGCAATCTTTAATGCTTATCACGATTTCTATTCGACAGATGTCGAGGACAAAAATGTTGTCGGAGAAAGATCGTTAATTTTAAACGGAGAAACGATAGAACAACGCATTGAAAAGAATCTGAATGATTTATATTGTGCAGACAAAGTAAATTACTACGTAAAGTGGAATGATACGGTATTTACCAATTGCAAAGCTACAAGTGTACAGGAGGTTATGGACGCACAGTTTTATCGCTTAACGACACGAGATGATGACGGTAATGGAAAAAGAATATCAAGTCAAAACCGCTACTATTCATATCCTCTGCTTGACGAGCTTTCATATTATGATAAAACAACATCGGTCGTTATTTGTACAAGCATAAAAGAAGCGTTTGCCACCGAATGTCAATTGATTTGGGACAGAGAATCTGAAATAGTAAACGAAACTTTTATGGCGGTAGTTGTATATGCAGTATTGTCGTTGTTAATGCTCATATCTTTGCTTTGCGTATGCGGAAAAGCAAAGAACGGTGAACATAAATCAATGTGGCTTGATAATATATGCCCGGAAGTTCATCTTGCTGTTACCTGCGGAGTCGGTATAGGGGCGGTTGTTATTTGTGCAATAGTGCTTGATGAATACTATGTGGGTCGTTTTCCGCTTAATATGCTGAATTGGGTTGTCGGAGCGGCTTCGGCATTGGCGAGTATGGTTGTTATAACTTCTTTGCTTTCAATAATTCGTAATATTAAGTGCAAAAGGTTTATTGACTCGAGTGTTACAGTTCGTGTTATCAGACAGTGTTGGAGAATATTTGCAAAGGTTATTGTAAGTATTCGTAACGCCTTTTTGGGATACAGAAATCTTGTGTTGAGAACATTGTCTAAAAAAACAGGTATTATTTTAATTACTATGTTTCTGATATACACAGCGTTAATCGGTTTTTGTGGAATTGTTATGCCTGAAACTCCGTTTTTCCTTATGCTTGCAATAGCTGTATTTGGGTTTGCAAGTTTTGTTGTTGCTTATCGTGCAAAAGAGCTTGACGAAATCAAAAAAGGTGTCAGCGAGGTACGAAATGGAAATGTAGCATATAAAATCCCTGAATTAAAGTGCGAGGATATGAAAACACTAGCTGTCAATATCAACGATATTGCGAAAGGTCTTGACGAGTCGGTATCGGCTAAGGTAAAAGCAGAACGATTAAAAACCGAGCTTATCACAAATGTATCTCACGACCTTAAAACACCGATAACATCTATTATTAACTATACGGAGTTGTTATCCAAGATTGAGGAATTGCCGGAAGAAGCAAAAGATTATGTTTCGGTAATTTCAAAAAAGAGTGAAAGACTAAATAATCTTACACAAGACTTGTTTGATATTTCCAAAGTCCAAAGCGGTAATGAGGATATTGTTTTGGAAAAATTGGATGTGGCACTTCTTATAAATCAATCACTCGGAGAACACGACAGCGAAATTAAAAAATCAGAACTTCCGTTTTGCGTTGATGCTCCAAAAGAACTGTATATTTCAGCTGACGGCAGAAAGATGTCCCGTGTAATCGGTAACTTAATCAATAACATACTTAAATATTCGATGAAGAACACACGAGTATTTATTACAGCGTTTGAAAAAGAGGGAGAGATTACAATGGAGTTCAAAAACATTGCTTCTTATCATATGAATTTTTCTGCCGATGAAATTGTCGGAAGATTTGTTCGTGGCGACGAATCAAGAACGGCGGAGGGTAACGGACTGGGACTTGCAATCGCAAAAAGCTATACAGAAATTTGTAACGGTAAATTTGAGGTTGTTACAGACGGCGATATGTTCAAGGCTACACTAAAATTCAAAAAATATAAATAATGGGGTATATTTTGTGCACATTTTTTCTTGTCAAAAGTATTTTGAGGCGTTTTGCAAGAAATTGTTGATACAAAAAGTAATTATTTTTTTGTTTTGAGATATAATAAATTTATATTGACTGTATTGCCTGATTTTGCTATAATAGGGATATTGAGGAAAGGAAGAATGATAGTATGGAAATTACCAAGGATATAAAATATATAGGTGTAAACGATCATGAAGTGGATTTATTTGAGGGACAATATGATGTTCCGAACGGAATGGCATATAATTCATATGTCATAATCGATGAAAAAATTGCCGTAATGGACACCGTTGACGCAAGATTCACTCACGAATGGCTGGACAACCTTCAAAATGTGCTGGGTGACAGAAAACCCGATTATTTGATTGTTCAGCATATGGAACCCGATCATTCGGCAAACATTTTAAACTTTACAAATACTTATCCCGATGCGAAAATTGTTGCATCAAAGAAAGCTTTTGCTATGATGAAACAGTTTTTCGGAACGGATTTTGCGGACAAGCAGACAGTTATTGCGGAGGGGGATTCTCTTGCTCTCGGAAAGCACGAGCTTGTATTTGTTGCCGCTCCGATGGTTCATTGGCCGGAGGTTATGGTTACTTACGACAAAACCGACAAGGTTCTGTTTTCTGCCGACGGTTTTGGAAAATTCGGTGCACTTGATGTTGAAGAGGACTGGGCTTGCGAAGCAAGAAGATATTATATCGGAATAGTCGGAAAATACGGACAGCAGGTGCAAAATCTTTTGAAGAAAGCATCGGCATTGGATATTGAGATAATTTGTCCGCTCCACGGACCTGTTTTGAAGGAAAATCTTTCGTATTATATCGGACTCTATGACACATGGTCGAGCTATCAATCGGAGTCGGAGGGAATTGTTATTGCATATACATCTGTGTATGGAAATACAAAAAAAGCGGTTTTACAGCTTGCACAAAAGCTTAAGGATAACGGCTGTCCGAAAGTAAGTGTCAATGATTTGGCAAGATGCGATATGGCAGAGGCTGTTGAAGACGCTTTCAGATACAATAAAATTATCTTTGCGACAACAACATATAATGCCGATATATTTCCATTTATGAGAGAATTTATCAACCATTTGACCGAAAGGAATTTCCAAAACAAGACAGTTGCCTTTATCGAAAACGGAAGCTGGGCACCTTTGGCGGCAAAGGTTATGAGGGAAATGCTTTCAAACTGTAAAAATCTCACTTATGCAGATACAACAGTGAAGATTTTATCCGCACTTAACGAGGAAAGCTCCGAACAGCTTGATAAGCTTGCCGATGAGCTTTGCACAGATTATCGAGCAAGACAGGCATCAACGGCAAACAAAAATGATTTGAAGGCACTTTTTAATATCGGGTACGGACTTTATGTTGTAACATCAAATGACGGGAAAAAGGATAACGGCTTGATAGTAAACACGGTGACACAGGTAACGGATACGCCTAACAGAATAGCGGTGACAATAAATAAGGCAAATTATTCACATCACACAATCAAGCAAACGGGCGTTATGAATATTAACTGCCTGTCAACCGATGCACCGTTCTCACTGTTTGAAAATTTCGGTTTCCGAAGCGGAAGAAATTCCGATAAATTTGAAAATACTGAAATTCATCGTTCGGATAACGGCTTGGTATTTTTGCCGAAATATATAAATTCCTTTATGTCATTGAAGGTTGAGGATTATGTTGACCTTGACACACATGGAATGTTTATCTGTTCTGTAACCGAATCAAGAGTGATAACAAATACCGAAACAATGACATATAATTATTATCAAAAAAATGTGAAACCAAAGCCCGAAACAGAGGGCAAAAAGGGTTATGTTTGCAAAATTTGCGGTTATGTTTATGAGGGGGAAAAACTTCCGGAAGACTTTATATGCCCGTTGTGTAAGCACGGAGTCGCCGATTTTGAAAAAATAGAATAGGAGGAAAAATAAATGAAAAAATATGTATGTGATATATGCGGATGGGAATATGATGAGGCTGCGGGTGCACCCGATGCCAATATCGAATCGGGAACAAAATTTGAGGATTTGCCGGAAGATTTTGTTTGCCCGTTGTGCGGAGTAGGTAAGGATATGTTCTCCGAGGCATAATTTATGTTATTGTAAAGACAAAATTGATATGCATTTTTCGGAATGTATATCAATTTTTTTTATTTTTTTTGCGTTTTAGCTTGCTGTTTTTGCGGAAATGATATATTATATATAATGAGAAAGAACGGTGATAATTACTGATGGACAGAAAAGAAAAGATTTTTGAATATATAAAAAGCAAGGAATATATTCCGCTAAAGCTTGACGAAATGGCGGCAGTGCTCTGTGTGCCGGAGGAGGATATGGCGGAATTTTCAAATATATTGAATGAGCTTTTGTCGGAGGGAAGAATTATTCTTTCCAAAAAGAAAAGATATCTTTTGAGCGATAAGAAGATAATATCCGGAACGATTTTGTGCAATGCGTACGGATATTACGGATTTTTGAAGCCTGATGATGAAAACGAGGAAGAGATTTTTGTAAGTGGTGAAAAGCTTGGCGGTGCATTGCACGGTGACCGTGTTTTGGTTGTTGTCGATTTGGAAAATCCCTCATCGGGAAAAAGAGAGGGACATATTTACAAAATCATTGAAAGAGGAGCAGAGCGTTTGACCTGTGTTGTTTCAAAAGAAAAAAAGAATGTTTTTGAAGCAAAGCCGGATAACAAAAGAATTTATCGTAAAATTTTTATCAAAAAAGCAGATATGCAGGATGCTGTTGTCGGTGACCGTGTTTTGATTGAGGTTGTGAACATAACCGATGAAGAGATTTTCGGAATTGTTACGAAAAATTTGGGTGACAGCGATGAAATAAGAAGTAACATTGATGCACTGACAGAGGAATATTTTATAAAAAGTGAATTTGACTCTGAAACGATTGATGAGGCTGAAAAAGCACCGAAGAGAGCATCTGTCAAGGAAATTGAAAAGCGTCTTGATTTGAGGGATAAAACTATTTTTACGATTGACGGCGACGATGCAAGGGATTTTGACGATGCGGTATCGGTCGATGTGATTGACGGCAAGTATCTTTTGGGAGTGCATATAGCAGATGTTACACATTATGTGACGGAAAACAGTGCACTTGATAAAGAAGCTTTTTTGAGAGGGACAAGCGTGTATCTTCCCGACAGAGTGATACCTATGATTCCCGAAAAACTTTCAAACGGTATTTGCAGTCTGAATCCGAGAGTCAACAGACTGACGCTTTCGGTATTTATGAGGATTGATGAGGACGGAAATATTGAATTCGATTCGCTTAAAAAAAGTGTTATCCGTTCCTCCGAAAGGCTGACATATGACGAAGTTGCGGATATGCTGGAGGGTAAAAAAAGCATCAAAAAATACGAATATCTTATGCCGGACCTTTTGAATATGCAAAAGCTTGCGAAAATACTTTATAAAAGACGGAAAAAAAGAGGTTCGATAAATTTTGATTTTCCGGAAGCAAAGATAGTTACCGACGATTTTTCAAATCCTGTCGGAATTGTCAAAAGTGAGAGAAGAATATCTCATAAAATAATCGAGGAATTTATGCTTGCGGCAAACGAAACGGTGGCTGAATTCGCATTTTGGGCGGAAATACCGTTTGTTTTCAGAGTTCACGAGCCGCCGACAGTTGAGAAAACACAGAGCTTTAACAGCTTTTTGATGAATTTCGGGTACAGCTTAAAGGGCAAAATCGATGAGGATAACTCCGTGCATCCGAAAGCATTTCAGCAGATTGCGGAAAAAATAAAGGGAACAAGAGAGGAAATGATGATTTCGACCTATATGCTCCGCTCCCTTATGAAAGCCGACTACAGACCGGAAAACCTTGGTCATTTCGGATTGGCGGCAAAGTATTACTGCCACTTCACATCGCCGATAAGAAGATATCCCGATTTAATAATACACAGAATTTTAAAAGCATATATTGACGGCTGGGACAGCGGAAAATATTCAAAGCTTGTCGGCTCTGCGGCTGAACATTCGAGCAAAACCGAGCAAAATGCGGAGCATTGCGAAAGAGATGTTTCGGATATGATGAAAGCGGCGTATATGTCGCAGTATATAGGCGAAGAATTTGAAGCGACTGTATCATCAGTTACAGGCTTTGGTATATTTGCAGAGCTTGATAACACCGTAGAGGGATTAATTCGTCTTGCCGATATGAGGGATGATTTTTATGAATTTGATGAGGGCAGAAGATGTATAAGAGGAAAAAGACATCTTAAAGAATATAAAATAGGTGACAGATTGAATGTCGTTTTGGTGAGGGCAAGCATTTCGGATCGGCAGGTGGATTTTGTCCGCAGTGAAGATTTTGACGGTAAAATAAAGGACGAGCCCAAAACCCCAAAGCCAAAGCCAAAACGAAAAAAGAAACCAAAATTCAAAAGGAAAAGGAAAAGATAAATGGAACAGTTTGAAATAATTATACCTGTAATATTCGGAATGGAAGCGTTCGTTTCAAGAGAGGTTAAGGCTCTCGGCTACGAGGTCACCTCGGTTGAGGACGGAAGAGTAACATTTCTGGGAGATGAAAAAGCGGTTTGCCGTGCAAATTTGTGGATAAGATGCGGCGAAAGAATTATGATTAAGGTTGCCGAGTTTGAGGCGAGGAGCTTTTCGGAACTTTTCGATAAGACAAAAGAAATCGATTGGTCACGATGGATTCCGTCCGATGCGGCTTTCCCGGTGACGGGATTTTGCTTAAAATCGGTGCTTGCAAGTATGCGTGACTGCCAATCGATAATAAAAAAAGCGGTTGTTGATTCCCTGGGAGAAAAATATTCTATTACAAGATTTGAAGAAAGCGGAGCAACCTATCAAATTAGATTTTCCGTTATGAAGGACAGAGTGACACTGATGATAGACACAACGGGAGACGGACTTCATAAAAGAGGTTACAGACCTGTTTCCAATGCCGCACCGCTAAAGGAAACAATTGCGGCGGCAATGGTTATGCTTTCACATTGGAAGTATGAATTTCCGCTTGCAGACCCTCTTTGCGGTTCGGGTACAATTCCTATTGAAGCGGCAATGATAAAAAGAAATATAGCGCCGGGACTGACAAGAGGATTTTTGAGCGAGAAATTTGTTTATTGCCCAAAAGAGCTTTGGGATGAATGTCGTGAGGAGGCTCGGGATTTGAAAAAGAATGTCCCGCTTGAAATTTTTGCCTCGGATATAGACGAAAAGACGGTTGAAATTGCAAGACAAAACGCAATTTCGGCAGGCGTCGGAGATGCGGTTGTGCCGACGGTCAAAAATGCAGTGGAATTTTACACCGACAAGCCTTACGGAACAATCATATCAAATCCGCCGTACGGCGAAAGACTCGGCGATGAGGCTATGTGTCGTGAGCTTTATGCAGGTATGGGAAAAACATTTAAAAAGCTTGACAATTGGTCATATTTCATTCTGACATCAAACGAGGATTTTGAAAAGACATTCGGAAAACAAGCGGACAAGAAAAGAAAATTATATAACGGTATGTTAAAGTGTAATATTTATCAATATTTCGGAAAAAGACCGTCATTAAGGAGCAAATAAAGTGAAAGTGACAATAAAACCAAAAAAATTATCGGGAACGGTAGCGGCTATAGCATCAAAATCATATGCACACAGAATTATGATAGCGGCGGCATTGGCGGATAAGCCGACAAAAATTTATCTAAACACAACCTCAAAGGATATTGAGGCAACCAAACAGTGTCTTGCGGCAATGGGTGCAAAAATCGACGAGGGAGAGGGATTTATGACTATAAGTCCGATATCAAAATCGGCTGATTGCCCCACACTTGATTGTGTTGAAAGCGGTTCAACCGCAAGATTTTTGCTTCCCGTTGCGGCAACCGTATGCGATAAATTCAAAATGGTCGGTGAGGGAAGATTGCCCGAAAGGCCTATGACTCCGCTTGTGTCGCAAATGCGTAAAAACGGGTGCGTGATAAGCTCGGACAGTATGCCGTGCTTTGTACAAGGGAAAATAAGCGGAGGGATTTATGAAATACCGGGTAATATAAGTTCCCAATATATAACGGGACTGTTGTTTGCACTTGCAAATTGCCGTGAGGAAAGTAAAATTGCTCTGACTTCTCCGCTACAATCGGCGGCGTATGTCGATATCACAATCGATGTGCTGAAAAAATTCGGCGTGACGGTTGAAAAATGTAAAAATTCCTTTTTGATAAAGCCACAGAAATTCATATCTCCCGATGAAATAACAGTTGAGGGAGATTGGTCAAATGCCGCATTTTGGATTATTGCCGATGAAATATCGGAGAGTGTCAATGTTTCGGGACTTAATTATGAGAGCCTGCAAGGGGATATGAACATATTGACCGTAAAGGGGGCAACCAAAATAGATGCTTCGGAAATTCCCGACCTTGTGCCGATTTTGGCGGTTCTTGCCTGTGGAAGAAAGGGAAAAACGGTGATATACAACGCAGAAAGACTGAAAATCAAAGAAAGCGACCGATTGAGTACGGTTTGCGAAAGTCTTTCGGGGCTGGGTGCCGAAATAGAAAAGACAGATGACGGATTGATTATAAACGGAACGGGTACGCTAATCGGGGGAGAGTGTGACAGCTTTAATGACCACAGAATAGCAATGTCCTGTGCAATTGCATCTTGTATCTGTCAAAATGAGGTTGTAATAAAAGACGCCCAAGCGGTCAACAAATCTTACCCGAATTTCTTCGAGGATTTTGTGAGCCTGGGCGGTGAAATCATTAAAGCGTAAAGGACAAAAAGGTGTCCTTGAAGTTTTTGCAAAGGCTGTCGTGTGCCGCCTTTGCTTTTTTTTCGTCCGAAAACAGACCGAAAACCGTCGGACCGCTTCCGCTCATAATCGAAGCATCCGCACCGTGGTTTAAAAGCTGTTCTTTTATTGAATTTATTACGGGATATTTTTTCGGTGTGACATCTTCAAAAGCGTTTGAAAGCTGTTTGCACATTTTTTCGTAATTTGAGTTTTCCAATGCGTTAATCAGTGCATTCGTATCGGGATGTATTGTTTTTTCGCAGTTATCATATTCGCAATACGCTTCCGGTGTCGAAATCGACAGCGACGGAGTAACCGTAACAACGCAACATTCCGGCATATTAGGAAGAGGCTTTAATATATCGCCTATTCCGCTTGCGAGCTGTGTACCGCCGACCAAACAATAGGGAACATCCGCACCGAGCTTTGAAGAAAGCTTTATCAGTTCATCGTCGGAAAATGGTTTTTGATGAAGAAGATTAAGGCTTGCAAGAACCTGTGCGCCGTTTCCGCTGCCGCCCGCAAGACCTGCCGCAACGGGAATGTTTTTATGAATTAAGATTTTTGCGCCGCCGCTCTTTCCAAGTGTGGAATAGAACAATTCACAAGCTTTATATGCAATGTTTTTATTGTTGACTGGCAGATTTTTTTTATTTGTTGTGATTTTAATTTCGCCGTCGGTTTTATCGACAATAACAATGTCGGAAAGACTTATGCTCTGCATAACTGTGGTAAGATTGTGGTATCCGTCATCTCTTTTTCCGCAGATATCGAGAGTAAGATTTATTTTTGCAAAGGAGCGTGTCATTGCTCTGTTGCCGTTTATTACAATGTTTTTGTAAATCATAGCACACCTCACTATTTGTCAAGTTCACCGTGGGAGAGGTTTATAACTTCTTGAATTCGCTCTTCCGAAACCAAACAGTCTCCGCCGTTCTTTTTGAGATACATCAAATACTCTATATTTCCCTCCGGACCTTTGATAGGGGAGTAGGAAAGAGCAAGAGGAGTGAGTCCCGAATTTACGGCATAACCCAAAGCGTTTCGACAAACCTCAAGATGAACTTTTTTATCTCTTACAACGCCCTTTTTACCAACCTGTTCTCTTCCGGCTTCAAATTGCGGCTTTATGAGTGCAACAAGCTCCCCGTCCTCGGAAAGAAGAGAAGATGCCACCGGAAGAACAAGCTTTAAAGAAATGAAAGAAACATCAATTGATGCGAAATCGATTTTTTCGCCGATTTGTTCGGGAGTGACATATCTTATATTTGTTCTTTCCATACTGACAACTCGTTCATCCTGACGCAATTTCCATGCAAGCTGACCATATCCGACATCAACGGAAAATACTTTTTTTGCACCGTTTTGGAGCATACAATCGGTAAAGCCGCCTGTGGAAGCACCGATATCCATTGTAACCTTATCGGTTAAGGTTATCGGAAATTCAACCATTGCTTTTTCAAGCTTCAAACCGCCTCGGCTAACATATTTAAGTGTTTCACCCCTGATTTCGGGTTTCGCACCCAAGGGGTCAATCATCATTCCGGGCTTGTCGCATTTTTGGTTTTGAAGATATACTTGCCCTGCCATAATGAGTGCTTTTGCACTTTCTCGGCTTTTTGTCATATTATTTTCTGTTAAATATACATCAAGTCTGATTTTTTCAGCCATTTTTTTCCTCCGTCAAGAGATTTTTGAATTTTTTTGCAATACTTTCGCTGTCAAGCTCATAAAAACAGTCGATTTGAGAAACCGTTCCGTGAATTATCGGTTTATTAGGAAAAGCCGAAGCAAAAAATTTAACACTAATTTCGTTGTCGGCAATAAGCTTTTCGACAACGGCGGAAATTCCTCCCGAAATGCCGTGATCTTCAAGGGTCATAACGGTTTTTGCTTTTTTTAAAACCTCTGTCAGTTCATCACATACGGGTATAATTGTCGGAAGTTCAACAACACTTATATCTATGTTTTCGTTTTTGAGCATTTCCTGTGCGGAAAATGCGGTATTTAACATTCTGCCGGATGTAATGATAATATTTTCGTCACTGCTTCCGAAAGAATTGATTTCATTCGGTCTAAAATGCGGTGTTTTGTCCGATGAACAGCACCCTCTGGGGTATCTTATCGCAACGGGTGAATTGAGTGTGTTTAGCGCATATTCTATCATCTGTTCAAGCTCCTCGAAGGAGGAGGGTGATAAAACGGTCATATTGGGCATATCCGCAAGAAATGAAATGTCATATAAGCCGTGATGAGTTTCGCCGTCTGCACCGACTACGCCTGCTCTGTCAACCAAAAATACTGCGTGCAGATTTTGCAGACAGACATCGTGAAGAATTTGGTCGTAGGAACGCTGTAAAAAGGAAGAATAAACCGCAAAAACGGGAGTTATGCCCGAAATTGCGAGCCCTGCCGAAAATGTTACGGCGTGCTGTTCGGCAATTCCTATGTCGAAAAATCTTTCGGGATATTCCTTTGAAAAATCGTGAAGACCGACACCGACAGGCATTGCGGCTGTTATTGCAACGAAATTTTTGTTTTTCTTTGCAAGTTTTAAAAGTGTGTTGCCGGCACAAGCTGAATAATCGGAATATTTCAAATTGGTGTTCTTTTTTGAAGAAGCCGGGGAAATTCCGTGCCATTTTTCGGGATTTGTTTCCGCAGGCTCATATCCTTTTCCCTTTTTTGTTATTGTGTGAACCAAGACAGGCATATTCATATTTTTTGCGAGTGTCAGCACCTTGACCAAATCGTCCAGATTATGACCGTCAACGGGGCCGAGATATTCAATGCCCAAATCGTCAAAAAATGTTGTCGGCAAAACGCTTGATTTTATGGCATCCTTTAAGGCGGTCAGTCCGTCAGTTGCTTTTTTGCCGAAGAAAGAAACATTGCCGAGAAGCTCTTTTGCTATCTTTTTGTAGTGGTGATAACGCTTTGTCTGCCTTAATTGCAGGAGATATTTTGAAAGACCGCCCACATTTTCTGAAATTGACATTTGGTTATCGTTCAAAATAAGAACCAAAGGTGTTTTTTTGTGACCGACATCGTTGAGGGCTTCGTAAATCATACCGCCTGTCATGGCACCGTCACCGAATACGGCGGCAACACTGTAGTTTTCTTTTTTCAAATCCCTTGCACGAGCCATTCCCACAGCCGCCGAAACGGAGGTTGAAGAGTGACCGGTATTAAAGGAGTCGTATTCGCTTTCGGCAGTTTTCGGAAATCCCGAAAGTCCGCCGAATGTGCGTAATGTATCAAAATTTTCAAATCTTCCGGTCAAAATCTTATGGACATAAGACTGATGCCCAACATCCCAAATAAGCTTGTCATAAGGCATATCAAAAACAAGGTGAAGTGCAACCGTTAATTCCACAACGCCGAGATTTGATGCGAGATGACCGCCTGTTTTTGTGACATTTTCAACCAGAAATTTTCTGATTTCGGAGCAGAGCATATGAAGCTGTGTCCAATTAAGAGATTTGAGATTTTCCGGAGATTTGATTGTTTTCAGTAAATCATACATACTTTTTAGCCTTCATTTTATATTTTTTGAGGTTTCTTACTTAAATATAACATAAACCGACAAAAGTGTCAAGGCGAAGAAATGACGAAAACTGTTGACAAGATGCTTTTTTTTGTATAAAATATAATTGCATTTATGAAAAAGGCGGAGATTTTATGGAAAAAATTTTAAAATCAAAATATGGACTTTTAATATTTTCACTTATATGCGGAGGGGCATATTTTGCATTGATAATGATGCTGATAATTCAAGTCAAATATGCCTATCTTCTTGGTATTTTCTTCTTTCCGACGGTTATTTGCGGAGGTGCGCTTTGCATATACAAAACAATACGTAATGAGGAACAGGAGGAAAATTATGCGAAAATAAAGATGATAGTGGGAATAAATGTATTTTTCATTATTCTTGCGGCGGCTTTTGTAACAGTCGGTTTTTTGGTGTAAGATTATCAAAAAAAATGATAAAAAAACTTGCAAAAGCAGTTATATTATGATATTATAAAGGTTAGTTAATAATAATTGGGAGTGATTTAATTGAACGAACAGCTTAATTTGGTATCGGTCATAGATATTTTGCTCAGAAGATGGACCGTTATTCTTTTGAGTGCAGTTTTGGTTGGCGTGTTTGCGTTTGTTTATTCGGAGGTATTTATTTCTCCGACATACAGCTCAAGTGCATCGCTTTATGTAAATTCAAGCAAGCAGAATGTCAGTGAGGATGTGTCAACGGCGACATTGTTGAGCTCAAGACAGCTTGTTATGACATATGCAGAAATATTACAGGCAAGAACATTTCTTGAAACAATAGCAACGGATCTTGACGGAAAATATACTGTTACACAAATTAAAAAAATGATATCTATGGAGGCTCTTAACGAAACGGAAATTTTGTCGATAACCGTTAAGGGTAAAAGTCCGGAGGATGTTTATAAAATAACAAAGGGGATAGTCAAATATGCACCGGACGAATTGATACGAGTTGTTGAGGCAGGCTCGGTTAAGGTGCTTGATGACGCAGGCGAACCGAAAACCCCTATTTCACCTAACATAAGAACCAATACCTTTATCGGTATATTTTTGGGATTATTGTTGGGAGCATTGATAGTTGTAATTCTTGAGCTGTTTGATACGAGAATTAAAAACGGCGACGAAATCAGTCAAAGATATAAAGAACCGTTGCTCGGAGAAATTCCGTCTTTGTTCTCAAAGGGAAGCTCATATGCATCCGGCTATTCCTCATACGGATACCATGACGAGAAAAGGGGGAGAAGCTGATGAACGGAAAATTTAAAGAATGGATCGGAAAATTCAATGAAGCAAAAGCAAATTTGAGAAATTCCGAAAGCCAGAGAACCGCAATGGAAAGAGCGGAAACTCTTTTGTCCAAGGAATCGGGATTTATTGTCAATGAGTCTTATAAGGCGTTGAGAACGAATATAATCTTTACATTGAGCAATATTGAAAGAAAATGTAAGAGAATAATCATCACAAGTGCCAGCCCCGGAGAGGGAAAAACCACAACCTGTATAAACCTTGCAATTGCTTTTGCTCAAATGGGATCAAAGGTTTTGTTGGTTGGTGCGGATATGAGAAAACCGAGAATTTACAGGCATCTCGGATTTGAAAGAAAGAACGGACTTTCGGATGTTTTGTGCGGATTTATCGATGTTGACAAAGCAATAAAACACAGTGATAAGTACGGTATCGATTGTATAACCGGCGGTCAAATACCACCTAACCCCGTCGAGCTTTTGGCTTCAGCAAAAACGGGAGAGGTTTTGGACAAATTGTCCGAAAGATATGACTATATATTCATCGATACTCCTCCCGTAACAATTGTTTCGGATGCAACTGCGATGAGTAAATATACAGATGGTGTTATTGTTGTTGTCAGACAGAATTACACAATTCACGAAACACTTGAAAAGGCGAGAACCACATTGGATTTTGCCGAAGCAAAGATTTTGGGATATGTGTTGAATGATGTAAGCAATATAACAAGCCGTTACGGAACATATAAGAAGTTCGGCTATTCATACAGCAATAAGTCAATAAAGAATCTATTCGGAAATTACGGCTACGGATACGGTTATGGATATGGTTACGGTTATGGATATGGCTACGGTGAATCCGAAAAAATCGAAATGAAAAATTCAACAGAGGATAACGGTGATTATATCGGCAAGGATATTGAATATGATATTGAAGCAATTAAAGAGGATGCTTCGATTGATATTGATGAGAAAATCCGTAAGCAACAGGAAAAGAAAAACAAAAAAACAAAAAAGAAATGAGATAAAAAGCACAAATGCTCGCAAAATTGGCATTTGTGCTTTTTAATTGGATTTTTTGGTGTTGGATTGGGAAAAAAGATTATCAAATTTTGTTTTTTGATATACAATTTTTTCGATAAATTTTTCTCCTGTGCCGTCAAAAATCATTTCGGGTTTTTTGATAACTTCTTCTTTTTTATTCTTTTTGAGAGTTTTGAAAAAGCTCTCAAAGCTCATTGCCACAGACCTGTTTTCGCATTTCCAAACTGCACAAAGCTCTGTCGGCTTATGTGATTTGGTATATTTTGCTCCTTTTTTTCCGTCGGAATGTTCATCAAATCTGCGTCGCACATCGGTCGTATAGCCTGTATATAGCGAATTATCCTCACACCTTATAACATAAACATAGTACATAATAACACTCCGAAAATCGTTTTTTATCATTTTATCAGCTATCGTACAAAATGTCAATTGTAAATAATTTTATAAATTTAAGAAAAAACTATTGTAAATATCAAAAAAAACATATATAATAAGTAAGGTGATTATATGAAAATTCATCAGATGAGTAAAAATGAACTTATTGAGATTATACGACTAAATAAAGAACAGACGGATTTATCACTTTTGCAGTCGGCATTGTTGCTGAAACAAAAATACTACGGTGACAAGATTTTTGCGAGAGGTCTTATCGAAATTTCAAATATTTGCAAAAATAATTGTCTTTATTGCGGAATCAGAGCCGACAACAAAAATGTTACACGCTACCGTCTTTCAAAAGAGCAAATTTTGTCCTGCTGTGATACGGGGTATGGACTTGGTTTTCACACCTTTGTTCTCCAGGGCGGTGAAGATTTGTTCTATACAGATTTGATAATGTGTGATATAATAAGCTCAATAAAGGAAAAATATCCTGATTGTGCCGTAACACTTTCAATCGGCGAAAAAAGCAAGGATACCTACAGGGCATATAAATCTGCCGGTGCGGACAGGTTTTTGTTAAGACACGAAACCGCAGATGACTGTCACTATTCAAAGCTTCACCCCAAAGCAATGACACTTGAAATAAGAAAAAAATGTCTTTACGATTTAAAGGATTGCGGATTTCAGGTCGGAGCAGGATTTATGGTAGGCTCACCTTATCAAACGGAGGAAAATCTTGCGGAGGATCTTTTGTTTTTAAAGGAGCTTGAACCTCAAATGGTAGGAATAGGACCTTTTTTACCGCATCACGACACACCATTTGCCGAATTTGCAAAGGGTTCATACAATTTGACGATAACAATGCTTGCATTGACAAGACTTATGCTTCCGAAAGTGCTTTTGCCCGCAACAACCGCACTTGCAACGCTTGATGAAAAAAAAGGCAGATATGATGCTTTTTTGTCGGGAGCAAATGTTGTTATGCCCAATCTTTCTCCGAGCGAATACAGGGAATCCTATTCGCTTTACGATAACAAACTTTCAACGGGAAAGGAAGCGGCGCAAAGTATCCGTCTTTTGGAAAAAGAAATTAAAAAGGCGGGGTTTTCTCTTGATATGTCAAGAGGTGATAATGTTGATTTTCAGGAAGGTTAAAATAAATGAGTATTAATTCAAAACAATCGATAAAATGTCCGAAATGCTCTCATTTGAATGATATCACGGTATGGAGCTCGATTACCGCAGATGACAGCGAGGACTTAAAGAGAGATTTGTTGAGTGCAAAAATAAATATGTTCAGATGTGAAAATTGTTCGTACACGGCACTTATGCCAAATCCGTTGTTGTATCACGACAAGCAAAAAAAGCTTATGCTTTCATTTACCCCGGCAAATGACGAAAAAACCGTACAATCGCTTTTTCAAAACATCAAAAAAACTTCAAAAGAATCGGGAGAACTAAAAAATCTTGAAGATTATAACTTGCGATTTGTCACAAATTATGATACAATGCTTGAAAAGATATTGATTTTTGACAACGGTCTGCATGATAAAGTTATTGAGGTTTTGAAAGTCCTTGTTCTTATGCAGGAACCGGAAAAGGCAAACAAACGCATTGCCGTATTTGGAAAAAAAGAAGACGATTACATTGAATTTCTGATTAGGGATAAAGAGGAAAATCAATTCTATACCTCAAAAATTCCGTTGCAGTCTTATGACAGTGTCAAAATACAGCTTATGCAAAGCGGTGTGAAATATAAAAGCTTCGATTGGGAAATTATCGATATCGATTACGGAGCTTCGCTTCTGCGAGGTATCAATAACATTCTTTAAAGAAAGGATACAATCATATGAAAAGATTGGTTATATGTTTTGTTGCAGTTTCGCTTCTCCTTGCCGGATGTTCCGCAGGTGAGAAGAAAATCGAAAAAAACGAAACCATTTTAAAATATTACGAAACAAGCGAGGACTATTTTGATTACAAATCAAAATTCTTCGATTTCAGACTTCCGAGATATTGGGAGGGTAAATTTGTCGTTGATGTTTTTGAAAATCACGAGGATTTTTACGAGAAAAACTCCTTTGATGAGGATGGAACGGGGCTTGTATTCTCGATATACGAATATGAGGATAAATCATACAGAAAAAAGCATAAGAATTACCGATATCTTTGTTCTAACGAAGAACTCGGAAAGCATTATGTTCTTGTTTATCCGGATGAAGAAAAATACATTGAAGATGCGGAAAAAACCTATCTTGATATGAAAGAAGCAATTTCCGTTGTGTTATATACATTTGAATCATAATTAAATCGGGGCTGTTTTTGCCCCGATTTTTATATTTTCTTCACTATTCCGAATCGTTCGACGGCATCGGTTAATTCTTTCAAATTTTTCTCTTCCATTTTTCCGAGAGGCATTCGCACATCACCGACATCATAACCGATATGCCTCATTGCCGCCTTAATCGGAATTGGATTTACCTCAACAAACAATTTATCGCACAGCTCGGAAATTTTTAGTTGAATATCCTTGCCCTCTCTGAAATTTCCGTTAAGACAGCTCTTGCACATATTATGAATTTCTTCCGGCACAATGTTTGCGGCAACCGAAATCACACCGACTCCACCGACAGACATTATCGGAACAGTGACATCGTCATTTCCCGAATAGATATACAAATCGGGTACTTCCGATGCTATCCGAACAGCATAACCAACATTTCCGCTTGCTTCCTTGATTGCTGAAATGTTGTCTATTTTTGAAAGCTCTTTAAGAGTTTCGATTGGAATATTTATTCCCGTTCTCGACGGAACATTGTACAAAATAATCGGTATGCGCACGGAATTAGCAATTGTTTTGAAATGTTCATAAAGTCCCTTTTTATTTGTTTTGTTGTAATAAGGTGTTACTGATAACAGTGCATCAGCCCCGAAACGCTCCGCTCTTTTGGAAAGGGTGACGGCGTGATGCGTATCGTTACTGCCGCACCCTGCTATAACCGGAATTCTTCCTCCCGATTTGTTGACGGCATATGCCACTGCAGACAAATGCTCATCATCGGGCATTGCCGATGCTTCTCCGGTAGTTCCGCATACCACAATTGCATCTGTTTTATTTTTTATGTGCATTTCAATTAAGCTTCCGAACGCATCGTAGTTTATTTCGTTGTTTTCGTCAAAAGGTGTTACAATAGCAACGCCCGAGCCTGTAAAGGGTAATTTTTTCATAAAAATCCTTCCTTTCAAAAAAATGCACGGAATGATTTTCATCATTCCGTGCATTAATATTTTTGCGATTAGTCCATATATCCTTGTGCAGTCAGAAGCTCTGCCATAAGAACAGCACCGCCTGCCGCACCTCTCAATGTGTTGTGTGAAAGGCAAACAAATTTATAATCATACTGACTGTCGGGACGAAGTCTGCCGATTGAAACAGCCATACCGCCCTCAAGATTTCTGTCAAGCTTTGTCTGCGGTCTGTTATCTTCTTCAAAATAGTTCAAGAACTGCTTTGGAGCGTGTGGAAGTTCCAATTCCTGCGGAACGCCCGAAAATTCTTTCCATGCTTTTTTGATTTCCTCGATTGACGGTTTGTTTTCAAAGCTTACAAACACAGCCGCCATATGTCCGTTTGAAACAGGCACTCTCAGGCATTGGGTTGTAATTGAGGGTTCAGTTGCATCGACAATTTTGTCACCCTCGATTTTTCCCCAGATTTTCATCGGTTCAACTTCACTCTTTTCCTCTTCGCCGCCGATGAAAGGAATAACATTGTCTATCATTTCCGGCCATGTTTCAAATGTTTTTCCTGCACCCGAAATAGCCTGATATGTTGTTGCCAAGCATTTTGTCACGCCGAACTTCATAAGCGGGTGAAGTGCGGGAACATAACTTTGGAGAGAACAATTTGATTTAACCGATATAAATCCTCTCTTTGTTCCGAGTCTTTTTCTCTGTGCATCTATAATTTTTGCATGATCGGCATTGATTTCCGGAATAATCATCGGAACATCGGAAGTATGTCTGTGTGCCGAGTTGTTTGATACAACGGGACATTCAGCCTTTGCATAAGCTTCTTCCAACGCCTTGATTTCATCCTTTTTCATATCAACCGCACAGAATACAAAGTCAACCATAGATGCGATTTTTTCTATGTCAGCGGTTGCATCCATAACGACCATATCGGCAACAGATGATGGAATTTCTTCCTCCATCGCCCATTTTTTTCCGACCGCCTCACTGTATTTTTTGCCGGCACTTCTCGGAGATGCTGCCAAAACCTCAATTGAATACCACGGATGGTTGTGCAAAAGAGTAATAAATCTCTGTCCTACCATACCTGTAGCCCCGATAATACCAACCTTATAATTTTCTTTCACCGAAATCTCCCTTTCTAAACATCTTTCTTTGTATTATATTATCATTATTAAAGCAAGATGTCAACAAATTTTTGGGGTATTTGTTCGATTTGAATAAAAAAAACAAAAATTTGTTTAAAAAGTCTTGATTTTATATAAAATTTATGATATAATGCACGAGTTAAATTACGGATGGTCCTCTGCCTCGGTCGGCACGAACATCTAAGATATGAGAGGAGGGCTTAATGATGAATGCAAACGAAATCATTAGTGCTTTGACAAAAGACCAAATAAGAACAGACCTTCCCGAATTGAAGGTAGGTAACAATGTAAAGGTTTACCAAAAGATTGTTGAAGGTAACCGTACAAGAACACAGATGTTTGAAGGAACAATCATCAAAATCCAAGGCGGCGGCATCGCAAAGACATTCACAGCAAGAAGATTGTCTTACGGCTGCGGAGTTGAAAAGACATGGCCTGTTAACTCACCTAACATTGAAAAGATTGAAATTTCAAGACTCGGTAAAGTTAGAAGAGCCAAGCTTTATTATCTTCGTGATAGAGTCGGCAAGGCTGCCAAGGTTAAGGAAAGAATCTAACCTTAATCAAAATATGAGTTTAAAGGGACAGTTATTGTCCCTTTTTGCTTATTTGTCAAGAAATATTAACGATAACATAACAATTTTTTCATATTTTTATGTTAGAATTAGTATAATCAGTAATGGGAGGAGCGTTCACGATGAATGATATACCTGAAAATAACAATGAAATGTCGGCAGAAGCTTCCGAACTTAATGCACAGGAAGTTTTGAAAAAGCCGCAAAAAGAAGCTTTTAATTTAAAAAAAGAGGTTTTTGAATGGATTTACACAATTGCAATTGCACTTTTGATTGCATTTGTCATAAAAGGTTTTTTGTTTGATATTGTCCGTGTTGACGGAAGCTCAATGTATCCGACTCTTGTTCACAATGACAGAATAATCATCACAAAGCTTGCCTATAAGCCGAAACAGCAGGATATTATAATCCTTGATTCAAGCTATAAACGCAGAGAACAATATTATGCCCTGCGTGAACAAAACGGTGAAAGCTTCAATACGGTGACAAAGTTTATCGATTCTTTCTCACTGCCGCAGGATTTGAAGAAAAAATATTATGTTAAAAGAATTATTGCCCTGCCGGGACAGACAGTAGATATTGTTGACGGAAAGGTTCTTGTTGATGGCGAGGTTCTTGATGAGAATGCATATTACACAGGCGATACACCGATAACCGACCCTACGGTTTCATATCCGATAACCGTCAGTGACGGTAATGTATTCGTTATGGGTGATAACAGACACAACAGCTCTGACAGCCGCTCGTCCTCTCTCGGACAGGTTCCGATTGAAGCAATTTCGGGCAAGGCACAATTAAGGATTTGGCCTCTTAACTCTATGGGAGCAACAAAATAAATGATAATTTCAGGAAACCGCCGCAACATTGCTACGGTTTCTTGTTTAGTGAAATACTTTTTAAGGAATGAATTTTATGGAACAACAAATACAATGGTTTCCCGGACATATGTCCAAAACAAGACGATTAATACAAAAAAACATAAAGCTTATTGATGTGGTTGTTGAAATTCTCGATGCAAGAATTCCGATGTCTGGCAGAAATTCTAACTTTGACGATATTTTAAAAGGTAAGCCGAGACTCATAGTTCTCAACAAATATGACCTTGCCGATAAAGCAGTTACCGATATGTGGATTTCGGCATATGCAAAAAAAGGAATCAAGGTTATTCCCATAAGCTGTTCGACAGGCTATGGAATAAACAAAATCGCACCAATGGCAAAGGAACTTTTGAAAGAGAGAATTGACCGTGACAAGAGCAGAGGAATTACAAGAACCGTCAAAATGATGATGGTCGGAATTCCAAATGTGGGAAAATCAACTCTGATAAACCGACTTGTGGGCAAAGCAAAAACCGTAACGGGAGATCGTCCCGGTGTAACAAAAACACAGCAATGGGTCAGAATAAGAGAGGATATAGAACTCTTGGATACTCCGGGGCTTCTTCCACCAAAATTTGAAAATCAAGAGCTTGCAAAAAATCTTGCATACACCGGAGCAATTAAGGATGAAATCATCAATACCGAACTTTTGTCCTATTCTCTTTTGGAATACCTGCGTGATTACTATCCGAACGAGCTATGCGGACGCTATAAGCTCACGGAGGACATTTCAAATATGCACGGCTACGAAATATTGGAATATATTGGCACAAAAAGAGGTTTTAAAATTTCGGGCGGAGAAATCGATATGGAAAGAGCCTCAAATATTGTTATGGACGAATTCAGAAGTGCCAAAATAGGAAATATTACTCTTGAACGCCCCGTTTAAATATTTTTTTGAAATATACTTGATTATATGCGATAATATGTGATATAATAACAAAAGACAAGTATATACGGGGATGCAACGGCTTCGACGGGGATAAGGAAGCCGAGGCTGCGAGTAGTGCCGAGTAACACTTTAATCTGCTCAAATTTTAAAAATAAACGCTAACGATAATTTAGCTTACGCTGCCTAATTAGGCAACCGTCTTTTCCTTGAGTACCGTGGCTTGGAAAAAGGCGACTACCAACGGTGAACATGAATGAGTAAGTGTCTTGATGCTCATCACGATTTAAAGACTACCGATGCAGTAGCTTTGTCTGTGGAACAACTGCAAAGGGAATTTTAACCATAGACTACACTCGTAGATGCTTCTGCGGATTTGTTTTCGGACACGGGTTCAACTCCCGTCATCTCCACCATAAAAGCGTGATGATATTACTGTAAGTGATGTCATCACGCTTTTTTGTGCGGTTTTTCAGGGGTCAACCGGTGTCCCTCTAAAACAGTATTTTCGTTACTGTCCGCGATTTTTTGTAAGGAGTTGAACCCCGGCCCTTAATTCTAAATCAATTTCAAAGCACGGAGTTAAAAACGCTCTGTGCTTTTTGTTTTGAAATTAAGGAGGTCACTATGAAAAAATTAAAAGTTAATTTCACAACAATACCAAACGAGGCAATTTTAGAAACAAGACTTGACACATACGAGTTTAGGGTGTTGTGTTATCTTTGCAAATTATCAAACGCTGAAAATATTTGTTTTCCTTCCTACTCCACCATCGCTACCAATATGAATATCAGTCGTTCCAAAACAGCCAATATAATCAATCGACTTATCAATTTAGGTTATGTTGAAAAAGAAAATCGTACAAAAGGTCGTGGCGGAAAAGCAACAAATATCTACACAGTATGTCCGGAATACTATGAAGATGAAAAAAAGTTTTCCTAAAAGACTACAGACAGTATTCGGGAAGGTCATCGTGATGGTATTCCTGAAGAACCGGATAGTATGCAGGACGGACTTTATAAATACTCAAATACAAATAATAATTGTTTTATAAATAACCATCTATCATCAACAGAAGATGTGTTTGAACAAGCAGAAACATATAACTTAAACGGTGCTATGAAAAAGAATCACGAATCGGCACTTGAAATTATGTTTAATTCAAAATTTATTTCCGTTGGCGGAGAAAATATTGCTCGTGAAATTGTTCGTAGGCGGCTGGAAAATATCAGTTATGAGCATATCGTATATGTTGATAACAATATGCCGAGAGAAATGGTAAACGGCAAAAATTGTGAGGAGTTAATTGAAAATAAAGTTATGGATCGTGTTGAAAAAGCAATCAAAAATTCAGAAAACCGCACCGCAAGATTAATGTTTAAACAAACGGTCGAAGTTGCAAAAATATTTTGGTTGCTGGTAAAAGAACTTGATATTGACTACGAAAATGTCGATGAACTGCATAACGATTGTGTTCGGGAAGTGAAAAGTATTAACGGTGCGATTGGATATCCGATAATTAAAAGCAAGGATTAATTTGCGATTTTATGCGGCAAATTATTGTAATATTAAAGAAAATATGATAAAATAAAATTAAGAAACAAGTCGGAGGTTTACTTATGGATAACGATAAAATTCAAATATTTGAAGATAAAAAAATCAGGACTGCGTGGAATGAAGAAACAGAAGAATGGTATTTTTCGGTGGCAGATGTAGTCGGCGTATTGACGGATAGTCCTAACCCCAATAATTATTGGAAGGTG
>CAZGZZ010000018.1:0-31638 GCA_964530315.1 uncultured Lachnospiraceae bacterium | reverse complement strand
ACAGATGAAATTGAGGAAAAAATGTCCGAAGTCGGTATTGAGGCAACACATAAAGAAGGATACAATTCCGGTAATTGGATTTTGATGGATTATGGCGATATAATTGTTCACATTATGCTTGAAGAAACAAGAGCGTTTTATTCGTTGGAGCGTTTGTGGACAGATGCAAAACAAATATCTTTGGATTTGAAATAATGACAGAAAGGAATGTTTTTTTATAATGTCTGATTATAATTTTAAAAGTATTGAAGCCAAATGGCAGAAAAAATGGGAAGAGGAAAATTGCTTCCATGCTGTCAACGGAAGCAAAAAACCGAAATTCTTCGCTATGATAGAATTTCCGTATCCGTCGGGAGCGGGTCTTCATGTGGGACATCCGAGAAGCTACACAGCTTTGGATATTATTGCAAGAAAACGCAGAATGGAGGGATACAATGTTTTGTATCCTATCGGTTGGGATGCTTTCGGATTGCCGACGGAAAATTTTGCGATAAAGAATAAAATTCATCCGAAAATCATCACAAAACAGAATATTGATAACTTCACAAGACAATTAAAGATGCTCGGTTTTTCTTTTGATTGGGACAGAGAAGTGAATACGACAGATCCGAATTATTATAAATGGACACAGTGGATCTTCAAAAAACTTTTTGAAAGGGGTCTTGCATACAAGCAGGAAATGCCAATTAACTGGTGTACCGGATGTAAGGTAGGACTGTCAAATGAAGAGGTTGTAAACGGTGTATGCGAAAGATGCGGAAGCGAAGTTGTACAAAAGAGAAAAAGTCAATGGATGCTCAAAATAACAGAGTATGCACAAAGACTTATTGATGATTTGGATGATGTGAATTACATCGAAAGAGTTAAGACACAACAAAAGAATTGGATCGGAAGATCAGAGGGTGCGGAAGTAAAATTTGAGCTAACATCCGGAGATGAGATGATTGTATATACAACAAGATGCGACACTTTGTTTGGTGCAACTTATGTTGTACTTTCTCCGGAGCATACTCTTGTCCAAAAATTGTTGCCGACACTCGAAAATTCCGATGAAGTTTCGGCATATATCGAACAGGCTGCAAAAAAATCCGAATTTGAAAGAACGGAGCTTGCGAAAGAGAAAACAGGCGTTCAGTTAAAGGGTGTATTTGCAATAAACCCTGTCAACGGTGCAAAGCTTCCCGTTTGGATTTCGGACTATGTTTTGGTTACTTACGGAACAGGTGCAATTATGGCTGTTCCGGCTCATGATACTCGTGACTGGGAATTTGCAAAGAAGTTCAATCTTCCGATCATTGAGGTTGTCGCAGGTGGGGAAGATGTTCAGGAAGAAGCATACACAGATGTTTCGGACGGAAATATGGTTAATTCCGGATTCCTTGACGGTATGTCTGTTAAAGAAGCAATTCCGACAATGATAAAATGGCTTGAAGAAAAAGGTCTCGGAAAGAAAAAGGTAAACTATAAGCTTCGTGATTGGGTATTTTCACGCCAGCGTTATTGGGGCGAACCTATTCCGCTTGTTCATTGTGAAAAGTGCGGTTGGGTTGCTATTGATGATAGCGAATTGCCGCTTGTTTTGCCTGAAATTGAAACATTTGAACCGGGTGAAAACGGTGAATCACCTCTTGCAAAGGCATATGATTGGATTAAGACAACTTGTCCGAAATGCGGAGGTGAGGCACAGCGTGAAACAGATACGATGCCGCAATGGGCAGGTTCAAGCTGGTATTTCTTAAGATATATCGATCCTCGCAACGATGAATCCTTTGCTTCAAAGGAAGCTCTTGATTATTGGCTTCCTGTTGATTGGTATAACGGCGGTATGGAGCATACAACACTTCACTTACTTTATTCAAGATTTTGGCATAAATTCCTTTATGACATAGGTGTTGTTCCTACAAAAGAGCCATATATGAAGAGAACATCGCACGGTATGATTTTGGGCGAGAACAATGAAAAAATGTCAAAATCAAGAGGTAATGTCGTAAATCCAGATGATGTAGTTGATGAATTCGGTGCGGATTCGTTCAGAACCTATGAAATGTTTATAGGTGCGTTTGACCAGTCAACTCCTTGGTCGCAGCAGGGATTGAAGGGATGTTATAAATTCCTTGAAAGAGTTTGGAATTTGCAGGATATTATGACGGATGAAGAGGGATATTCAAAAGACCTTGAAAAGAATGTTCATAAGGCAATCAAAAAGGTCGGAGATGACTTTGAAAGAATGAAGTTTAACACTGCAATTGCCACATTAATGAGTCTGGTAAACGACTTCTATAAAAAGGGCAGTGTTACAAAGGGTGAATTCCTTGCGTTAATTACACTTCTAAACCCCGTAGCTCCGCATATGACGGAAGAATTGTGGGAAAAATACGGTAACGGCGGATTGTTGTCAATTTCAGCTTGGCCGAAATATGATGAAGAAAAAACCGTTGATGATGAAATTGAAATTGCTGTTCAAATAAACGGTAAGGTAAGAGATAAAATCGTCATCCCTGCAGGACTTGACAGAAATGCAACACAGGATGCGGCTATGGCAACAGAAGTTGTTAAAACATTGACTGACGGAAAGGAAATTGTAAAAATAATTCCTGTTCCGGGTAAATTGATAAATATTGTGGTTAAATAATTGCAATGTAGGATCATTTTTGCCGTGGGGCGACCCTGTATGGTCGCCCGATCACAACTTTATAAACACAAAAAGTCCGGAGATTTCCGGACTTTTTTGGTTGAAACAGTAAAATAATCAGATATCGTCTTGTTTTTTTGGAAAATCGGTCAAAATAGACAAGCATTTTTCAAAGTTTATTCCATACCAATATTTGTATTTTTCGGGTATGGTTGACTTGATACATTCCTGCACAAAATCATCGGCAAAAGCAATTGCCTCGTGAAAATCAAGTCCACGCAAATATGAGCCGATGAAAACACTTGAGAAAATATCGCCCGTGCCGTAAAACATTCCGTCAAATTTTTCGTTGTCCTTTGTTTTTTCGCTGTTGGTCGTGCAGTCGATGCCGAGAGTGCTTATTTTATCGCCATTATGTATGCCGGTTATAATGATTTTTTGGCAAAGTGCAGATATTGTTTTGGAAATTCTTTTTATGTTATCCGTGTCATTTTCATCCGAAAAATCCCCGTCGGAAAGTAGCATAGCCTCATAAATGTTCGGAGAAATTATATCCGCATTTGCACATAGGCGTCGTATAATATCAACATATTCATCATCAAGCCCTGAATAAAGCTCGGCGTTGTCTGCCATTGCCGGATCAAGAAAAACAATTGTATTTTCATCGGCAAAATCATCTATGAAATCAATCAGACTTTCGGCTTGTTTTTTAGAGCCTATGTATCCGATGTAAATGGCATCAAATTTGATTTGTTCTTGTTTCCAATGTTCGCATATTTTTTTAACCTCGTCGCAAAGAGGTAAAAAAGTATAATTTTCAAAATTTCCCGTATGCGTTGATAGTATTGCGGTAGGAAGCGGAACGGTTTCAATTCCCATTGCCGAGAGTATCGGGAGAGCGACCGTTTGCGAGCATCTGCCGAAACACGATATATCCTGTATAGTTACAATTCTTTTCATTTTTTTACCTTCTTGTTTAATTAATTGCATATATATTATCACAATTTTCGTAATTAATCAACAGTTTATTGTTAATTATATGTTACATATGTCGATTATGCTTGCATTTTTGTGACGATAATGATATAATAACACAATAGGTTTATTGTACCATTTGTTATTTACGGAGGTTTGTTATGCAATTTTCTGAAAGAGAATTTATTCCAGTATTATTTGGTAATGATATAAATGTTTACAGTGTTGCAAGAGCATTTTATGAAAAATACGAGGTTCGGTGCAAGGTGTATGGAAAAGCACTGATGGGAACTTGCTATAAGAGTAAGCTTGTCGATTTCACAGAGGTGGAAAATCTCGATACACCCGAAGTTATTGTTGAAATTTTAAATGACTTTGCAATGAAAAACACAACAAAGAAAATCCTTGCTGTCGGCTGCGGTGACAATTATGTAAAATGTCTTGCGGTTTCAAGGGAACGGTTCAAGTCAAATATTATAGTTCCTTATGATGACTATGATTTCTTGGAGGGACTTATGGATAAGGAGAAGTTTTATTCTGTTTGTGAAGAAAACGGAATAGATTATCCCAAAACATATATTTGTACTGTCAGAGATTATGAAAAAATCAATGTACATTTTGATGCACCGTATATTTTAAAGCCGGCAAATCAGGTTGAATATTACAAACATAAATTTGACGGACAGAAAAAGGTGTTCAAACTCGATTCCAAAGAAGAGCTTGAAGAAGTTGTCAAAAAGGTTTATGAGGCAGGATATACGGATAATATGATAATTCAGGATTATCTGCCCGGCGATGATACATTTATGAGAGTTCTGACAAGCTATTCCGATAAAAACGGAAAAGTTAAAATGATGTGTTTGGGTCATGTTCTTCTTGAAGAGCATACACCGTACGGAATAGGAAATCATGCGGTAATCATAACGGAATATGAACCCGAGCTTATGGAAAAATTCAAAAATCTTCTTGAAAAACTTAATTACAAGGGATTTTCAAATTTTGATATTAAGTATGACAAGAGAGACAAAAAGTATAAAGCTTTTGAAATAAACACAAGACAGGGAAGAAGCAACTACTATGTCACAGGTTCCGGACATAACATAGCCGAGCTTTTGGTTGAGGATTTTATCTATAACAATCCTATCGAAGAAGATATTGCAAAGAACGAGCATTTGTGGATGGTTGTTCCAAAGGGTGTGGCTTATAAATATGCTCCCGAATATAAAAGCAGAATGAAACGCCTTATCAAGGACGGAAGATATGTAAATCCTTTGAATTTCAAGCCGGATAACGATATTGAGCGTCTTTACAGACTCAAAAGATCACAGCTTGCACATTTTTTGAAGTTTAGAAAATACTATAAAAAATAAGGAAGATTATTATGGGAAAACTCGGTGTAATAGGCGGTATGGGGCCGATGGCAACACAGTTGTTTTACAAAAATGTCATTGAAATGACCGATGCCAAAACAGATCAGGAACATATTGATATGATAATTTTGAGTCATGCAAGTATTCCCGACAGAACCGCATCAATAAAAAACGGTCAGGAGGACAAGGTTTTTGAGATTTTGACAAAGGATGCGAAAATGCTTGAAGAAAACGGCGTTGATGCAATATCAATTCCGTGTAACACATCACATTATTTTTGGTCAAGACTTCAAGATGAGGTTAATGTGCCGATAATCAATATGGTCAGAGAAACCGTTCTTTCAATAAAAGAAAAAAATCCGTCGGTCAAAAAAATCGGACTTTTGGCAACCGATGGGACGGTGTTTAGCGGTATTTACAAAAAAGAATGTGATTTGGTAGGCATTGAATGTGTTGTTCCCGATGAAAAAATTCAAAAAATCGTTATGGATATTATCTATAATCAGATAAAAAAAGGTGAAAAAGGAAATATGAGCGATTTTGAAAAGATTGACATATTTTTGAAAAAATCGGGATGTGAAGCCGCAATTTTGGCTTGTACAGAATTATCATGCTTTAAAGCAAATCACGAGCTGACCGACTTTTATGTCGATGCAATGAATATTTTGTGTGAAAAATCGATAACGATGTGCGGTGGAAAATTAAAAATCGGAGGATAATATGATTTACAATATTAAAAAATATATTGATATATTAAAAGATAATGATTTGATATTGAATAACTCACAATCTGTAGATTTTGAGGTTGAAAATCTGACATATAATTCCGGAGATGTTAAAAATAACACACTCTTTATCTGTAAGGGTGCACATTTCAAAGAAGAATATTTGAAGGATGCAAAACAAAAGGGTGCTCTCTGTTATATTTCTGAAAAAAAGTATGATGTTGATATGGATTTTGTTATTGTCAGTGATATAAGAAGAACCATTGCACTTTTGTTTAATGCGTATTACGACAATGTTTGGAATAAGCTTTCACTCATCGGAATTACGGGAACAAAAGGAAAATCGACAACGGCATATTTCATAAAATATATCCTTGATGAATATTTAAAAAGCGAAAATAAACCCCGTAGCGGAATTATTTCTTCAATAGACACATATGACGGTGTTGAGGAATTTGAATCACATCTAACAACACCCGAAGCAGGAGAGCTTTTGAAGCATTTCAATAATGCCGTCAATTCAAAAATTGAGTATATGACCATGGAGGTTTCCTCGCAAGCATTAAAATATGACAGGGTTTTCGGCGTTGGATTCGGAATTGGTGTATATTTGAATATTGGTGAGGACCATATAAGCGATGTTGAGCATCCGAATTTTGAGGATTATTTCACATCAAAGCTTAAGCTTTTCAAACAGTGCAAAACCGCTTGTGTCAGCCTTGATACCTTGAGAAAAGAAGATGTTTTGAAGGCTTCGGAAAATTGTGAAAAACGAATTACATTTTCTATGGAGGATTCTTCTGCTGACATTTATGCGTATGATATAAAAAAATCGGGAAACGATACAGTGTTTAAAGTAAGAACACCCGATTATACAGAAGAAATAACCCTTACAATTCCGGGACTTTTCAATATACAAAATGCAATTGCGGCAATTGCGGTTTGCTACAGCCTAAATATTCCGAAACATTGCATTTATGTCGGTCTTATGAAAGCAAGGTCATCGGGGAGAATGGAAATTTATCAAAATTCGGACAACCGAGTGATTGTTATTGTCGATTACGCTCACAATAAATTAAGTTTCCAAAGTATGTATGATTCAGTATTGAAAGAATTCCCTAACAGGAGGATTGTAACTGTGTTCGGATGTCCGGGTAAAAAAGCATTGCAGAGAAGAAAGGATTTGGGTGAGCTTTCAGGTAAATATTCCGATATGGTATATATTACTGAAGAGGATCCGGGTGAAGAACCGCTTTTGGAAATCTGCGAGGATATTGCACAGTATGTTAAAACTGAAAATTGCAGATACGAAATTGAGCCGGACAGGGGAGAAGCTATAAAAAAAGCCATATTCTCTTCCGACAGGGACAGTATTATTTTGATTACCGGAAAGGGTAACGAAACAAGACAAAAAAGAGGAACGCAATATATTCCGTGTCCCACAGATGTTGACTATACAAAAAAATACCTTAAGGAATTTGATGTATCAAAAAAAATTGACGCTTCCGAGATTATAAGTAATTTTCAAAGCGTGTTGCCCGCATTTCGGAAGCTTTACAATAAAACCGTTTTGATAAAGCTTGGCGGAAGTATTCTTGAGGATAATACATTGATTGAGAATATTTTTGAGGATATTGCTATGCTCAAAATGGTTGGGGCAAAGGTTTTGATAGTTCACGGCGGTGGAAAGAGAATTTCTGCAAGTCTTGAAAAAAACGGCATAAAAACAGAGTTTATCGGCGGTTATCGTGTCACGGGTGAAAATGCAATTCAGGTTGTGGAGCAGGTTTTATCGGGCGGAGTCAATAAAATGATTGTCCAAGGCTTGAAAAATGAAAAACTCAATGCCTGCGGAATTTCGGGTAAGGATGCGAATTTGATATCTGCCGAAAAAAAACACATTGAGGACGGGGATATTGGGTTTGTCGGTAATGTTAAATCGGTAAATCCGGAAATTCTTGATTTAATGTTAAAAAAAGACATTATTCCGGTTATTTCACCGATTTCATCATCGATCGGCGGAGAAACACTTAATATTAATGCTGACGATGTTGCATTTGCGGTTGCCGAAAGCTTAAAGGTGAATACCCTTGTTTTTCTGACTGATGTTGACGGAATTTTACTTGATATTAATAATAAAAATACAATTATGAATGATGTACCTGTTTCAAAATGCCGTGAGTTACTTGAAAACGGATTTATAGGCGGTGGAATGTTGCCAAAATTGAAAAACTGTATCAATTCCGTTGAAAAAGGTGTTGAAGAAGTTGCAATAATTAACGGAACGGTTAAATATAATTTAATTTCTTATTTTATCACAAAAGGGAAAATCGGTTCAACGATAAATTGAAAGGAATAAAAATGCAGAAAAACAGTTATATAAAAAATACTTTTGATGTGTCGGGCAAGGTTTTGGAGCTAATTGATGAAGCGGAGGAAACCATAAAGTCACAATTTCAAAAAATTGAAGACACGGCACATATAAATCAAATGAAAGTTATGAAAGCTTTTGCGAATAACCGTGTGAGTGAAACACATTTTTTACCCACAACGGGATATGGCTATGATGATATCGGGCGTGATACGCTGGACAGAATTTATGCTGAGGTTTTTAATGCCGAGGATGCACTCGTAAGGCATAATTTCATATCAGGGACACATACAATTTCCACTGCATTGTTTGCGGTGCTTCGACCCGGTGACATTTTAATGGCTGTTACCGGAAAACCGTATGATACATTGGAAGAGGTAATTGGGATAAGCGGGAAAAGCGGAAACGGGTCACTTGCCGATTTCGGTGTTTCCTATAAACAGGTTGATTTGTTGCCTGACGGTGAACCAGATTATGATGCCATAGAAAAAAATCTGAAAAAATTAAAGATTAAAGCGGCACTTATACAGCGTTCAAAGGGATACGGCGACAGACCGACATACAGCTCGAAAAAAATCGGCGAAATTGTAAAGCATATAAAAAATGTTTCTCCCGAAACTATAGTTATGGTTGATAATTGTTACGGCGAATTTGTTCAAACATCAGAACCGACAAAATACGGTGCGGATTTGATAATGGGTTCACTGATAAAAAATCCCGGAGGAGGATTGGCAAGAACCGGTGGATATATAGCAGGAAAAAAGGAACTTATAGAGTTATGTGCATATCGCCTGACTTCTGTAGGAATTGGCAGAGAATGCGGTGCTTCTCTAGGATTTTCAAGGGAAATGTATCAAGGATTGTTCTTTGCTCCGCATATTGTGTCACAGGCATTAAAAACAGCTGTTTTGTGTTCGGCTGTTTATGATAAGCTCGGATTTTCGGTAAATCCGAAGCCGACAGAGGAAAGATTTGATATCATACAAGCTGTTAAGCTTGAAGCTCCTGAGAGAATGATTGCATTTTGTCAGGGAATACAAAGAGGAGCACCTGTTGATTCTTTTGTGACACCCGAACCCTGGGATATGCCGGGATATTCTGACAGTGTTATTATGGCGGCAGGAGCATTTGTTCATGGTGCATCGATTGAATTCAGTGCCGACGGCCCGATAAAAGAACCGTACATAGCTTATATGCAGGGCGGTTTGACATATGAGTCGGCAAGGCTCGGTATAATCATGTCGGTTCACAATATGTATGAAAAAGGATTAATAAAGCTTTAAACAAGAGAGGAATTTTTTAAATGACAGATTATAAAAATATCAGAAATATTGCAATTATAGCCCATGTTGACCACGGTAAAACAACTTTGGTCGATGCTATGCTTCATCAGAGCGGAATTTTTAGAGAAAACGAACAGGTTGATGAAAGAGTTATGGACTCAAACGACCTTGAAAAAGAAAGAGGAATAACAATTCTTGCAAAAAATACATCACTTGTTTATAACGGTGTTAAAATCAACATTATAGATACACCCGGACATGCAGACTTCGGCGGTGAGGTTGAAAGAGGTCTTGAAATGGTTGATGGGGTATTGCTTTTGGTTGATGCATTTGAGGGCTGTATGCCGCAGACAAGATTTGTTTTGTCAAAAGCATTTGCTTTAAATTTGAAACCTATTATAGTTGTTAATAAGGTTGACCGTCCAAATGCAAGACCGTATGAAGTTGTTGATGAGGTTTTGGATTTGTTTATCGATTTAGGTGCAACAGAGGAACAGCTTGACACTCCCGTTATATATGCATCGGGAAGAGATGGTTGGGCAACTGCGGAATATAATCCCGAACAGCCGAATAAGGATTTGAAACAGCTGTTTGATTTGATTGTAAATGAAATTCCGTCACCGGAGGTTGAACCGGAAAAACCGTTGCAGATGCTTGTTTCCAATATAGATTATGATGAATATACAGGAAGAATTGCTGTCGGAAAAATTCAAAGAGGAACAATAAAAACGGGTGAGAACATAGTGTTGTGCAAAGCGGACGGAACACAAAAGAGATATAAAATTACAAAGCTTTATTCCTTTGAGGGACTCGGAAAAACAGTTATCGACGAAGCGGGAGCAGGTGATGTTGTTGCGGTTTCGGGAATTACCGATGTAAATATCGGAGAAACAATTTGTGACCCCGAATGTCCCGAAGCATTGCCTTTTGTTAAGATAGATGACCCTGTACTTTCGATGACTTTCAGTGTAAACGACAGTCCATTTGCCGGACAGGACGGAAAGTTTGTAACTTCAAGACATTTGAGAGAAAGACTTTTCAGAGAGCTTGACTCGAATATTGCACTTCGTGTTGAAGAAACAGATACAACAGAAGCATTCACGGTTTCGGGCAGAGGAGAACTTCATTTGTCGGTTTTGATAGAAAATATGCGTCGTGAGGGTTATGAATTCCAGGTATCAAATCCTGTTGTAATTTATAAAGAAATTGATGGTGTTAAATGTGAGCCGATTGAAAGACTTACTGTTGATGTGCCGGATGAATATACAGGAACGGTTATGGACAGTGTTATAAAAAGAATGGGTGAGCTTGTTAATATGTCTCCTACGGCACAAAGCTACACAAGACTTGAATTTCTTATTCCGTCAAGAGGTCTTATCGGTTACAGAAACGAGCTTTTGACAGCAACAAAGGGAACGGGAATAATCAACAGTATTCTTGAATCTTATGAGCCGTATAAGGGCGATTTGCAGACAAGAACAAGAGGAACTTTGATAGCTTGGGAAAACGGAGAGTCAATCACATACGGACTTTACAATGCACAGGAAAGAGGAACTCTTTTCATCGGTGCTGGCGTTAAAGTATATGAGGGAATGATTGTTGGCGAAAATGCAAGACTTGAAGACATAGTTGTTAATGTATGCAAGAAAAAGCATGTTACCAATACAAGGGCCTCCGGTTCGGACGATGCCTTGAAACTTGTTCCTCCAAAGGATATGAGCTTGGAGCAATGTCTTGAATTTATTGCGGATGATGAGCTTTTGGAGGTTACACCAAATCATTTGAGAATGAGAAAGAGAATTTTGAAAGCTGATTTGAGAGCAAAGGCAAGAAATAAATAAAACTGATTTATTTGATATTTATTTTGAAAGGTTTGATTTTGTGAAAATAACTGTTCTTGATGTTAATACACTTGGTGATGATATCGAATTGACCCAATTGCGTGAAATGGGTGATGTTAAGGTTTATCCCTTGACAATGCAAAATGAGGTTGAGGACAGAATAAAGGATTCGGAGGTTATTGTTCTCAATAAGGTGAAGCTTAACGAGAACAATTTAGTCTGTGCAAAAAACTTGAAGTTGATTTGCATAACAGCAACCGGATATGATAATGTAGATACAGAATATTGCAGAAAAAATAATATTGCGGTTTGCAATGTCTGCGGTTATTCAACCGACAGTGTTGTTCAGCTCACATTGGCTATGGCATTTGCTCTTTCGACAAATTTGTTTTCTTACAATAAATATGTAAAGTCTTTAGACTATACAAAGAGTGGGATTTTTAATTGCTTAAAACCTGTGTTTTATGAAATGTCGCAAATGACCTGGGGAATTGTCGGCTTGGGAAATATCGGAAGAAAAGTCGGTAATATTGCCCGGGAAATGGGATGCAGAGTTCTTGCATACAAGAGAAATCCCGTTGATGATTTTGAGTGTGTTGATATAGATACTCTATGCAAACAAAGTGATATTATATCACTGCACACACCGCTCAATGAGCAAACAAAACATCTTATCAATGCCGAAAAATTAAAGCTTATGAAAAAGAATGCAATATTAATAAATGTTGCAAGAGGAGCTGTTGTTGATGAAAATGCGGTTACTGAAGCTATAATAAACGGTGACATATCTGGGCTCGGAGTCGATGTTTATTCAGTTGAGCCGATGCAGGAGGACAGCCCCTATCAAAAAATACTCAACTACGATAATACTGTTTTTACACCTCATATGGCATGGGGTGCAAAGGAAGCACGCCAAAGGTGTATAGATGAAGTTGTTCTTAACATAAAAAGTTATTTTGACGGCGGAAGAAAAAACAGAATTGTTTAAAGGAAGTGTCTGAATGATATATCTTGATAACGCCTCGACAACAAAACCGTCAAAAGAGGTTATGGAAGCTGTTATGGCGGCAGCGGAAAACTTCGGAAATCCGTCAAGCTTGCACAGACTCGGAATAAATGCGGAAAATATCATAAAAAAAGCAAAGGAAAATGCGGCTGATATTCTGTCCGTTTCTCCGAATAACATTTATTTCACATCGGGAGGAACGGAGTCCAATAATACCGCTATTTTCGGCTATTGCAGAGCAAACAAAAAAAGAGGAAATCATATCATAACATCCAAAGTGGAGCATCCGTCTGTTTTGACACCGTTTAAAATGCTTGAAGAAGAGGGTTTTGAGGTTTCATACATAGGCGTTGACGAAAAAGGAACTCTTGACCTTGAGGAATTTGAAAAAGAGCTTCGAGATGATACAATTTTTGTGAGTGTTATGTTTGTGAACAACGAAACGGGTTCTTTAATGTCGGTCGAAAAATTAAAGGAAATAATGAAGAAAAAAGCTCCAAAAGCTGTTTTACATACCGATGCCGTACAAGGATTCGGAAAAACTGAAATAAAACCAAATTCCTGCGGAATTGACATTTTGTCGGCAAGCGGACACAAGATTAGGGCACTCAAAGGATGCGGTCTTTTATATGTTCGTGACAATATAAATATTAAGCCCTATATCTGCGGTGGAGGGCAGCAAAGAAATATGCGTTCGGGAACAGAAAATGTTGTGGGAATTTCAGCGTTTTCAAAAGCTTGCGAGCAGATAAAAAAAGTTGATAAAAAGAGAATTTCGCAATTGCGGCAAAAGCTTAAAGACGGAATTGTTGAAAATATAGAACGGATAAAAATAAATGAAGCGTCATCGGAGAAATTCAGATCCGATTATGTTTTGAATGTTTCTTTTTTGGGAGTCAGGAGTGAGATTTTGCTCCATTCGCTTGAGATGCACGATATATATGTTTCAACAGGCTCTGCCTGCTCATCAAACAAGCCTATGCCGAGCCATGTTTTGTCGGCAATCGGGTGTTCTCATGCGGAGATTGATTCGGCAATTCGTTTCAGCTTTTCGGAGGATATAGATGATGATGATATAGATAAAACGATTGAAGCACTGAAAAAAGAGGTTGAACAAATCAGAAAATATACAAGAAAATGAGGATTAAAATGAAAGAAATTATCTTGGTTAAATACGGTGAAATTATTTTAAAAGGCGGAAATCGTTCGAGATTTGAGCGTATTTTGATGGATAACATAAGAAACGCCGTGAAAAATATCGATGACATAAAGATGAGAATTATGCAAGCGACAATATATGTTGAACCGTCAGACCCCGAAAAACTCGATTTAATTTGCGAAAGATTATCGCTTGTTTTCGGAATTGTTTCGGTTACAAAAGCCTGCGTTGCGGAAAAAGATATCGAAAAAATAAAAGAAAGTGCGTATGAATATTGCAAGAGCGAGCTTTTACCCGGAAAAAAATTCAAGGTTGAAGCAAAGCGTGCGGACAAAAGATTTCCGTACAATTCAATGGAAATAGGACAGGAAGTCGGTGGTTATCTTGATGATGTGTGCGACGGTATCGTTTGTGATGTTCACAACCCGGATGTGACGGTCAAGGTTGAAATAAGAGATTTTGCCGCATATATTTATTGTGTTCAAAAGAAGATAAACGGACAGGGAGGAATGCCGATAGGAACTGGCAGCAGAGCAACTCTTTTGCTGTCGGGAGGTATTGACAGCCCCGTTGCCGGACATATGATTGCAAAAAGAGGTGTTGAAATTGATGCTGTCAATTTCTTCAGCTTCCCATATACAAGTGAGCGCGCAAAAGAAAAAGTTATTGAGCTTGCGTCGATTATTGCCAGATACACATCGAAAATCAATCTCTATATTGTTCCCTTTACCGAAATTCAGCTTGCAATAAGGGATAATTGTCCGGAAGAACATATGACTTTGATTATGCGTCGATTTATGATGAAAATTTCCGAAAGAATTGCACTTAAAAATAAATCCTGTGCATTGATTACGGGTGAGAGTGTCGGACAGGTTGCAAGCCAGACCATAGCGGCATTAAATGTCACAAATTCGGTTGTCGATATGCCTGTTTTAAGACCGCTTGTAGGTATGGATAAAAAAGAAATAATCGAACGCTCACGGGAAATAGGTGCGTTTGAAACATCTATTCTGCCTTACGAGGATTGCTGTACGGTATTTACACCAAAACACCCTACAACAAATCCGAAGCTCCAAACAATAATAAAATCGGAATCGGTTTTGAATGTCGATGAATTGATTGAAAAAGCTCTTGACGGCATTGAAATGATAACGGTTTACCCGAAAATGTAAAAAGAAATGAAATACCACCCGTTAAGGGTGGTATTTCATTTAACAAAAATAATTTATATTCTGTATTTTTTACGCATTTCCTTAGGGGTTATATTAAAATATGCTTTGAATTTTTTTCTAAAGTATGAAGTCGAGCTGAATTCAAGATGATTGCTGATAAATTCTACCGATTTATCGGTACCGATGAGCATATCTTTTGCACGCTCGAGCAACAAATGATTTTTAAATGTATTGGGCGAAATATCCGATGCTTTTTGAAACGCCTTATACAGGGAAGCTTCACTTACTGTACATTTTTTTGCAATGTCGGGAATTTTAGAGAAAGGGTTTTCGTATAAAAACTGCATTGCTCTGTGAGTTATTTCTCGTGCCGCACAATGTGAGTTTTGACGCATCAATGGCAAAAGCATACCGATAAGGGTATATAGCTTGCCGATATCCGAAGCACAAAGGTTTACAGATGAAATGATTTCATACATAAGATTAACTGCGGTATCATAAATGTTTTGAGCATCCTCTTTTTTTATTGCCTGAACGGGATAGGTTTCATTATTAAAGCTTGGCAGATGCAAAAATCCGAGAGATATGAGTTCTATGGTATCATCGCTGTACCAATAGGACTGATAACTGCATTTATCGGGGATATAAAATATATCGCCTTCCTGAATGAGGACTGTTTCGGTATTTGTGACTATTTTGCAATGCCCCGAAATCATATATGCGAAATAATGAGACGGAGCACCATGCCTGTTATCGGTGTAATTGTATTTTTTGTATTTAAAAGTGTGAAAATAAAAGCTTTTTGCAAAGGCAATATCATTCCAAACCGATTTTGATAAATCTTTCGGCTTTTTTTCTTCTCTCATATCCGACCTCCGTTTTTTACAGAAAATTACCTCTTTTTTTACAGAATAACATATTTTATTTAAAATGTCAATGTGATACAATGCAATAAAAATATTGAAGAAAAAGAGGGCAAAGTTATGAAATATAAACAGATTATATTTACAGAAAAGCACAAGGCTGAATTTGTGGAAGTTGATAAAAGACCTATTAAACCTCACGAGGTACTTGTTGAAACAATAATATCGACAATAAGCTGTGGAACGGAAAGAGCTAATTACACGGGAGACCCTACTGTAAGCATTAACGGAGCCGCTGTCGGCTTTCCGAGATACCCCGGCTATAACAGTGCAGGTATCGTAAGAGAGGTCGGAACAGCTGTTACATCGGTAAAGCCGGGTGACAGAGTTGTTGTTTTTTGGGGTGTTCACAGAAATTATAATCTTGTTTCGGAAAAGCAGGTTGTTAAAATAGAAAGTGATAATGTTTCCTTTGAAACGGGAGCGATGGGTCTCATTGCATCATTTTCAATGGCGGCAATCAGAAAAACCAAGGTTGAAATGGGTGAGAGTGCTTTGGTTATGGGATTGGGAATTCTCGGAATGATTGCGGTTAAGCTTTTAAGAGTCTGCGGTGCAGTGCCGATTATTGCGGCTGACCCTAATCCGGCACGGCGTGAAATTGCATTGAAAAACGGAGCTGATTATGCATTTGACCCGTTGGAGGAAGGCTTTGCGGAGAAGGTTAAAAAAGTTACAAACGGCGGAGTAAATGCCGCAATAGAGGTTACCGGTGTCGGCGACGGATTTAACGAAGCTTTGGACTGTATGGCAAAAATGGGGCGTGTGGCACTTTTGGGATGTACAAGAAATTCCGATTTCACCGTTGATTATTACAAAAAAATTCATGGACCGGGTATAACAGTAATAGGGGCACATACAAATGCAAGACCGAGTGTCGATTCATATCACGGTTGGTTCACGCAAAGAGATGATATAAAAGCTGTGCTTACACTTTGTGCAAACAATCGTTTGTGCCTTGATAATCTTATTGAGGAAACACACTCGCCCGAAGACTGTGAACAAATTTACCACAGACTTGCGTTTGATAAAAATTTTCCTGTTGTGGTTCAATTTGATTGGCGTAAAATTAAATAATTAAAATTTGAGGAGTGAATAATAATGAAAAAGAAGATAAAGGTAGCACAAATCGGTGTCGGTCACGACCATGCCCCCGATGCGTTTGAAACATTGAAACTGCAAAATGATTTATATGAATTGATTGGTTTTGCCGATGTTGCAGAAGACAGCAAAAATCCCGGTTGTTCATATGAAAACAGAAAACACAGATTTGAGGGATATCCCAAAATGAGTGTTGAGGAAATCCTAAATTATCCCGGACTTGATGCCGTTGTGATTGAAACAGAGGATAGTGCTCTGACAAAATATGCTCAAATGGCGGCAGATAAGGGACTTCACATACATATGGATAAGCCGGGTGGAATTGACAATGATGAGTTTGACAGACTTGTTGATACGGTTAAGGAAAAGAATTTGGTTTTTCATCTCGGATATATGTACAGATATAACCCTGCATACATACAGCTCAAGAAAGATATTGCCGACGGTAAGCTTGGCGAAATCATTTCGGTAGAAGCACAGATGAACTGCTATCACCACGCAATAAAGCGTGAATGGCTTGGTAATTTCCCGGGTGGAATATTATATTTTTTGGGATGCCATATGATAGATTTTGTTTATTCCATTATGGGTAAACCGGATGAGATAATACCGTTGAGTATGTCCTCCGGTACTTGCGACACTACAGCGGAGGATTTCGGTATGGCTGTATTTAAGTATAAAACAGGAATATCATTTGCAAAAAGCACATCTGTCGAAGTCGGCGGTTTTGAAAGAAGACAGCTTGTTGTGTGCGGTACAAAAAATACGGTTGTAATATCTCCGCTTGAACAATACGGTGATCCGAATTTGGGGATTTATGCTCCGCAGACATCCGGTGTTCGAGATACATATCCCGGCGGAGAGGAAAATGCAAAAAATTGGAGCCTTGTACCAAACAGATACATTACCGAAACCTATGGAAGATATGATGCAATGTTTAGAGCATTTTATGATTATCTAACGGGTGAATCAGAAAATCCTTACGATTATGAGTATGAGAGAGAACAGCATAAGATTTTGTTGGAGGCTTGCGGAAAAGCACTTTGAGACAAAAATTGACTGTATAAAACAAAAAATCCTGTCAAGAGATAGGATTTTTTTCTTTGGCACCCCCGACCGGAGTCGAACCGATGACTAACCCTTAGGAGGGGTTTGTTATATCCACTTAACTACGGGGGCTTGGCGAACAACACACTGATTATAACATATATTTATTATTTATGCAAGATATTTTACAAAAATATAAGCAACTTTTTGTGCAGATGAATCTTGACTATATTCTCTTTATATGATAGAATACCTTGTAGGTTTTTCCAATATACTGTTAAAAACAAAAGGAGGTGTCATGATGGAATTTGAAAAGATTAAATCCATAATTGTTGAACAGCTTGGTGTTGATGAATCGTTAGTTACTCCTAATGCCTCATTTATTGAAGATTTGGGTGCTGATTCTCTGGAAATAGTTGATTTGATAATGGGAATCGAAGAAGAGTTTGATATTGAAATTGAGGATGAAGATGCCGAATCCATATCAACGGTTGAAGATGCTGTAAATTATATTAAAGAAAGAATATAAATATAACGGATATAAGGGGATTATCCCCTTATATCGGCGTTTTCTCAATTACATCCCATGAGGTATAACATGAAAGAATTAGAAAAAATTATAGGCTATAAATTTAAAAATCAGGAATTGTTGAAAACCGCTATGACGCACAGTTCATATGCAAACGAAGCAAGATGCAAAAGCTATGAAAGGCTGGAATTTCTTGGAGATTCGGTTTTGAGCATTATAATCAGCGAATACTTATTCGGGCAGATGAAATCGGTTTCGGAGGGTGAGCTTTCAAGAATAAGAGCATCTTTGGTGTGCGAGGAATCTTTGTCGGATGTTTCAAAAAGTCTTAATTTTGGAAACTTTATCCGTCTCGGAAATGGTGAGGAAAAAGCAGGGAGCAGAAACAGAAATTCCATTCTCTGCGATGTTTTTGAGGCTGTTCTTGCGGCTGTTTATCTGGACGGCGGTATGTCGGTTGCTAAAGAATATGTTCTGCGAGTTATGGCAGACAAGCTTGATGAAAATCTTTTCACAAAATCAATGAAAGATTATAAAAGCAGATTACAGGAAAATATCCAGAAAAAATATCACGACAAAGCAAAAATTTCATATATAACGACAAACGAATCCGGACCGGAACATAAAAAAAGCTTTTTTGTCGATTTGGTTATAAACGGAAAGAAAATATCCTGCGGTAAGGGATTTTCTAAAAAGGAAGCAGAACAGGAAGCTGCAAAGATTGCACTTATGGAATTGAATTATGAAGCATTATAATATACCGATTTTCGTGCCGCACAGAGGATGTCCTAACGATTGCGTTTTTTGCAATCAGAAAAAAATAACAGGCTTGGATACCGATATCACTGATGCGGATATAGAAAAAACAATAGAGGAGTATTTAAAAACGCTCCCGAAAAAAGACAGAATTATTGAAATCGCTTTTTTCGGAGGCAGTTTTACCGGAATAGATTATAATGTTCAGGGACAGTTTTTAAGTATTGCTCAAAAATATATTGAATCGGGTGATGTGAACGGCATAAGATTGTCAACTCGCCCCGATTATATCGATGATAAAATTTTAACCCAGCTAAAAAAATTCGGAGTAACAACGATAGAGCTTGGGGTTCAAAGTCTTGACAGGGATGTTTTGCAAAAAGCAAACAGAGGTCACAGTGAAAAAGCGGTTTATGATGCGGTGAAGCTGATAAAAAAATACGGTTTTTCACTCGGACTTCAAATGATGACGGGATTGCCCGGTGACAATTTTGCAAAATCAATCAAAACAGCAAAAAAAATCATTAAACAAAAGCCTGATTTTGTGAGAATTTATCCGACACTTGTGCTAAAGGATACAAGGCTTGCAACAATGTATGAAAGCGGAATATATAAACCTCAAACACTTGATGTGGCTGTTTCTCTTTGCAAAAAGCTTGTATTGCTTTTTGAAAAAAAAGATATTCCCGTAATCAGAATTGCTTTACAGACAACAGATGAGATTTCTCCGGGAGGATCAATTGTCGGAGGACCTTTTCACACACAATTCCGTGAGCTTGTTGAATCGGAAATTTATTTTGACAAATTTTATAAAAAATTAAAACACAAAAGAAATAAAAATGTCGTTATTTCGGTTAATCCGAAAGAGCTTTCAAAAGCAATAGGCATAAAGAAAAGTAATATAAAGAAATTTAAAGAAGAATACAATATAGATTTAAAAATTGTCGGGGAGGACAGTGTCCCGGCAGGTGATTTTTGTATTTGTGATATGCGGAAAGCGAGGTAAAAAATTGTATCTTAAAAGATTGGAGCTGCAAGGCTTTAAATCCTTTGCCGATAAAACTGTTCTTGACTTCGGGCGTGGTGTCACAACTGTTGTCGGTCCGAATGGAAGCGGAAAAAGCAATATATCGGATGCCATAAGATGGGTTATGGGAGAAATGAGTGCAAAAAGTCTCCGTGGCTCAAATATGCAGGATGTAATTTTTGCGGGAACGCAAACAAGAAAGCAAGTGAATTACGCAGAGGTAAATCTTGTGCTCGATAATTCGGATCATATGTTTCCGATTGATTATGACGAGGTTGTTGTTACGAGAAAGGTTTATCGTTCCGGTGAATCGTGCTATCAAATTAATCATACCGATTGCAGATTGAAGGATATCCATGAGCTTTTTATGGATACAGGTTTGGGTCGTGACGGATATTCAATGATAGGTCAGGGTAATGTTGCACAGATATTATCAACAAAGGCAGAGGACAGGCGTTCTTTTTTTGAAGAGGCGGCTGGTGTTTCAAAATATAAGCACAGAAAAGACGAAGCAATGCGAAAGCTTTCTTCCGTTGATGAAAATCTTGTTCGAATAGATGACATAACCTCCGAACTTGAGCGTCAGCTCGGACCTTTGGAAAATCAGTCCAAAAAAGCAAAGAAATATCTTGTTTTGTATGAGGAATACAAAGAACTTGATGTAAGTATGTGTCTTGTTAATCTCAAAAGAAATGCGGAGCTTGCCGAAAAAGCCGCACAGATGTGTAAAAGCGTTTCAGATGAAATGCAGGAATTGAAATCAAAAGAAGATGCGATTGAAGCACAGAGAAACGAGTTATATTTAAAAAGTACGAAAAAAGACGAGGAACAGTCGCAAAAAAACAATGAGCTTATCGAAAATGAAGCATTGCTTATGTCTGCTTCCAATGAAATTTCGATTTGCGAAAATAACATAAAAAACAATGAGTCTTTAATTCAAAGAATTAACAAAGAAATTGAAGAGCTTCAAGAAAAAACAAAAGCTTTAAAAATCAGAACAGAGGAAACTTTTTCTTCCATTGATTCCTTTGAATCGGACAAAAAAGCTTTAATGGAAAGCTTTGAAGAAATTCAGCTTTCAAACAACGAAGCATATGAAATGCTAACATTATGCAGAAAGCTTATAGACGAAATGAAAGAAGAGCTTATTGCAAAAATGGATTTACTATCCGATGAAAAAGCAAAAATCAGCGGAAAGGAAAATCGCCGTTCGGCAATGCTTGAGAGAAGAGAGGCAATCGAAACCGAAATTAAGAATTTTGGCATCGGTGCCGAAAACATAAAGGAAGAGATTGAACAATTAAATAAAAACATTGATGAAAAAACACAAAAAGCGGAAGCTATGAGAGGTCGTGTCGAAAAGCAGAGTGAAAGTATTAATGCTTTAAATGTCGAATTTAACAGTCTTAACAAGACGATTTCCGAAAAACAAGTGTTACTCAATTCCAAAACCTCCCAAAAGAGAATTTTTGAGAGTATGGAAAACGAGTATGAGGGTTTTTCAAGAAGCGTTAAAATGGTTATGACCGCACCTGAATTGAAAAAATCCGCAATTTTCGGAACCGTTTCGGGACTTATTGAGGTTGATTCAAAATATGTGACGGCAATTGAAATTGCTCTTGGCGGAGCAATGCAGAATATTGTTGTTGAATCTGAAGATGACGCTCACAAAGCTATTGAATATTTAAAGAGTATAAAGGGCGGCAGAGCAACATTTTTGCCGATATCGGCAATGTCGGCAAGAGATTTGGAAAACTTCGCCGAAATCTCAAAAATGAACGGTTTTGTCGGTGTTGCATCGGAGCTTATTAAATTTGAGAAAAAATATGCTCCCGTGATGAAGAGTCTTTTGGGTAGAGTTGTTGTTGCAAATAATTTTAACAATGCTGTTGCAATAGCGAAAAAGTTCAATTATCGTTTTAAAATTGTGACAACTGACGGAGAACTTTTAAACAGCGGAGGCTCAATATCGGGTGGAAGTGTCAATAAAACAGGAGGATTTTTGTCAAGAGCGGCAAAAATAAAAGAGCTTGGCGATGATATTTCAAGATTAAACATTGAATTAAAAGAGCTTTCCTCCAAAAACGAAAAACTTAAGTCGGATATAGATAATCAAAAAATTCAGCTTGAAACTTACAAGCCGTTGCTTCGTGAATATGAGAATGAAATTCTCCTTTCAAAAAACAATCTTGAGCATCTTGAAGAAACTCTTTTGTCAAGTGGAAATTCACAGCAATCTCTTAATGAAGAGCTTGCCAAAATCGAAAAAGAGCTTTCAGTATCGGCAGACGAGGTTGCACTTCAAATCAATGCGGTGAGAAATGCCGAAAGAGCAATTTTGGAATTAAATTCTTCAATTGCGGAAAAAGAAGATGAATATAATAAAATATCCGCACAAAAGGATTTAAAATCGCAGGAATTGATGGACGAAACCTTGAAATTGCGTGCGTTGGAGCAAAATATCGCCAACAAAAAGGAATCTATGGAAGCCACAAAGCTTGCAATAGAAGAAAACGAAAGAATGGTTGTCGTAAAAAATACCGATAAACAGGAATTACTTGACGAAAACGATGCTTCATTGAAAAAGATTTCCGATAAACAGGCTGAAATCGAAGAAATAAAGACAACATCCGAAAAAATTAAGACGGAAATAGACAATATAGAAAAGGAAAAACAAAATATTGTCGAGGGCTTGAAGGATATAACAAACGATAACAAGGATTTGACCGACAGGCTGATAAATCTTCAACAGGAGCTTTCAAGAGCGGAAGCAAAGCAAAACAAATATGAAACCGATTCAGAATCAATCATTAGCCGTCTTTGGGATGATTATGAGCTTACACAGTCGTCAGCGGAGGAAATCGGCAAAAATGTTGAAAATTATGATGAAACCCGTCAAAGAGTAGCGGAACTGAAAAATAAAATAAAGGCATTGGGAAGTGTTAATCTTGATTCAATCGATGAATATACACAATCGAAAGAAAGATATGATTTCCTGACAGAACAAAAAGCTGATCTTGAAAAATCAAAGGATAATTTGAATAAAGTCATATCGTCTATGCAGGAGCTTATGGAGGAACATTTCCAAAAGCAATTTGCCGAAATAAACAAAGCTTTTTCAAGAGTATTCAATGAACTTTTCGGCGGCGGAAAAGGAAGACTTTATCTGTCAAATCCCGAAGATGTTATGGAAAGCGGAATAGAAATTGAGGTTCAACTGCCTGGTAAAGGCTTACAGAATATCAATCTTTATTCGGGCGGAGAAAAGTCGTTTATTGCAATTGCACTGCTTTTTGCAATTCTGGAAGTTAAACCTACGCCGTTCTGCTTCCTTGACGAGATTGATGCGGCACTTGATGATGTTAATGTGTCGAGATTTGCGACATATTTAAAAAATTATCTCAATGCAACGCAGTTTATTGTTATAACGCACAGAAGAGGCACAATGGAATCCGCCAATATAATGTATGGTGTAACAATGCAGGAAAAGGGAGTTTCCAAATTGTTGTCACTGAATATTGACGAGGTTGATGAGGATATGCTCAAATAATAAAGAAATATAAAGGAGTAGCAATGGGTTTTTTTGATAAATTAAAAAACAGTCTAACAAAAACAAGAGATGCAATTTCCGACCAGGTCAATAATGTATTCAAGGTATTTGTAAAAATTGATGAAGAATTTTTTGAAGAACTGGAAGATGCACTTATTCTTTCGGATATCGGCGTTGAAACGACGGAATATATAATCTCCGAGCTTCGTGACAGAACAAAGTCAAAAAGATTGACCGACGGCAACGATGTTAAAGAGGAATTAAAGCAAATAATCGGTGAAATCTTAACAGAACAGGATTCGTCAATGAATATTGAAAATAAGCCCGCAGTGATATTGGTTATCGGTGTCAACGGAGTGGGAAAAACAACATCAATCGGAAAGCTTGCACATTATTACAAGACAAAGGGAAACAATGTTTTGCTTGTTGCGGCAGATACATTCAGAGCCGCCGCAATCGATCAGCTTGATATTTGGGCAAAACGCTGTGATTGTGATATTATAAAGCAAGCTGAAAACAGCGATCCCGCCGCTGTTGTTTTCGATGCCTGCAAAGCCGCAAAGGCAAGAAATACCGATATTTTAATATGTGATACGGCAGGAAGACTTCACAACAAAGCAAATTTGATGGCGGAATTGAACAAAATATCAAGGGTAATCGACAGAGAACTGCCCGAAGCATCTAAAGAAATTCTTTTGGTGTTGGATGCCGCTACCGGACAAAATGCCCTTAATCAAGCAAAACTTTTTTCCGAAGCAGCACAAATTTCGGGAATAATATTAACCAAGCTTGACGGTACGGCAAAGGGCGGTATTGTTGTTCCGATTTCAAAGGAACAGAATATACCTGTTAAATTTGTCGGTCTCGGCGAGGGAATTGATGATTTTCAGGAATTTAATCCCTTTGATTTTGCAAAAGCACTTTTTGAGAGGGAAGAAGACATACAATAAAAATGAGGGGACTGTAATTTTTTACAGTCCCCTTTCATCGTTGCGGATTTATTTCGAGCATCCGCAGTTGTCATCGCAACATTCAAATTCCTGACGCTCCGGAGGGAAAAATTCATCAACCGGGAAGCTGATTCTTTCAAATAGGTCGCATGGATTGTCGTCTGTCGCACCGATACATTCTTTTTGAGGAATACAGAAGTCGTATGCCGGAATGAGCAGTTGAACTCTTCGCTCAAGCTTCACTATTGAGAATATACCGATTGAAACAAATACTCTTTTTTGTTCTCCGCCGAGAATTAAGTTATCATCAAATACTCTGCAAACCGATTCGGGCACGCTTGCCAAATCAAAGTCATCGTCACAGCAACAGGAGGTATCTTTAACATCGACAACCTTTGCACCGAGAGCTATTGGGTCAACAACTTCGACAACCGCATTCGGCATATTTGTTTTTCTCCACAACTGTGGGTCAAAGGCATCTTCCTTGTATTTCGATGCAAATACCTTTGCGTTGCCCTCTGAACCGAACAGTATAACCTTTTTGTTAAAAGTTGCAAGTCCTTCAACTTCTGTCGGTCTGCCTATTCCTGTGAATACCGCAAGAGTTACTTTGAAAAAGTATTTCAAATCAACCGAGTAGAAGCCTCTGTTAAAGGGAACTGCTTCAATGTCGGAAAATACCCATATGATTTCTGCCTTAGTGCACTTAACATTGATTGCTCTGTCAACAACACATTGACCCGATGCGGTCAAATAAACTCTTATGTTTTCAAGACAATCCTTATCACGACAGCTGTCATACACCTTATCTGTATGTATGCATACAGCTTCTTTAAAACCGTTATCACAGCAATTGTTGTTTTGAATGTTTCTCTCATTCATCAAAATAACACCCTTTCTTGGTTTTGAATTGTTGAACTGATTACAACTATTCCTTAATAATAGGATATGAGAAAAAATACAAAATGTGAATGAAAGAATTTTATTTTTCTTGACAAATATATAAATTTATGCTATAACAAAAAATATAGTTTTGATTTTGGAATGTTTTTTTGGAGGTATATTATGAGAAAGAAAATTTTAAGCTTTTTGGTTTTAATGTGAATGATGATGTCATTGTTGCCGACGAATGCGGTTTTTGCGGCAACGAGCGGTACTTGCGGAGAAAATCTCACTTGGACGATAGATAATAACGGCAAGCTTACAATAAGCGGTACGGGCAATATGTATGGTATCCCCAAGTCATTGTCAACAAGCATAAAATCAGTTGTAATAAATGACGGCGTAACAAACATATGCAGTCAGATGTTTGAAGATTGTACAGGTTTAAGGAGTATAACAATACCAAATAGTGTAACGAGTATAGAAAACCGTGCGTTTAAAGGCTGCACCGGCTTAAAAAGTATAACAATTCAAAGCGGGGTTACAAGTATAGGTAAAAATGCATTTAAAAACTGTACAAGCTTAACAAGTGTAATCATTCCCGGCAGTGTAAAGAGTATAGCCGGTTTTGCATTTGAAAGTTGTACCGGATTGGCAAGCGTTAACATTCAAGATGGAGTTACAAGTATAGGTGGAAATGCATTTTCTGGTTGCACAGGCTTGAAGAGCGTGACCATAGGAAACAGTGTGGCAGAAATAGGTAATTGTGCATTTTTGAATTGTACAGGTTTAAAAACCGTGTATTACAAAGGCACAGCGGCTGATTGGAATAGAATAAGTATAGATTCCAACAATACTAAATTGATAAATGCAAAAAGAATTTATCTGGGATGGACAAAAACAACGATTTCAAATAACGGAAAATCCTTTGCCGTTACACCGAAAAATATCGAAGGCGGTGTTACCGTGATAATTGCTCTCTACAACGGCAATCAGCTTGTTGAAGTGCAGTCTGCGGTGTATTCCGGAAATGAGATATCTTTCAACACCAAAAAAACATATACCAATGTAAAGGTTATGACTTGGGGCAGTCTTGGAAGTATGACGCCTATAAGTGATGTTGAATTTGTGAAATAATTATGAGAACTAAAATATTTATGTCAAATTACTGTGTTTTGACTGTTAAAATTTGTTGGATAAGCTGTATGTCGGAATGTTTTTGATAAAAATGTTTAAAATATAAATATTAATCAACCTCGGAGGAATATATGAAATTATTAAGCAAGGTTTTAATAGCGGCATCGGCAGTTGTTGCCGTAAAGGGCTTGGATAATCGTCTTGAAATATCGAGATATGTTGTGAATTCCGACAAATTACCGGAGGAGTTTGACGGATTTAAGATATTACAGCTCTCGGATTTTCATTGTGACACAACAGCGGGACTTTCGGAGGCTGTACGGAACGAACGACCGGATATAATATGTATGACAGGTGATATGACGCACGATATCGGTTCTTGTGAACCCTTTTTATATTTACTTAAACAAATAAACGACATTGCACCGATATATCTCATTTCGGGAAATCACGATGTTTGGAGAAACGATTATCAAAAGCTTATTGAAAAATGCGGAACCTGTGGAGCAATTGTTTTACAGGACGAGATGCGTACCGTGACAAGAGGAAATGCCGCTATAGGCATAGCAGGTATAGAGGACCCGTCCTCCGTTAATCACGAAACAATCCTAAAAAAAATAAACAATGCTCTTTCCGATATACATCTGATTGACGGCTTTAATATGCTTTTGTTTCACAGAGCAAATCTTTTGGATATGTTTGCCGATACCAAATTTGATTTGATTTTGTCGGGTCATATGCACGGCGGTCAATTTCGTATTCCCGGAATAGGCGGAGTGGTTTCTCCAAAGACAAATATATATGACAACGGGAGGATTTTCTTCCCGAAATATTTCGGCGGAGAATATACATTAAATAACATCAAGATGATAGTGTCAAGGGGAATAGGAAACCCGACAATTCTTCCACGATTTTTCAATCGACCCGAAATCTGCACAATAACACTGAAAAAAAAGCCGATTGGAGCTTTGGCAGAAAAATAACGAAAAATTATCCGTAAGTATTTATATAGCTTGCGGTTTTTTTATAAAATGTGCAAAATATTTGTTTTGTTGCGTTACAATTCTTGACAAATACATTATTTTTATGTACAATATAAGATGGGTTTATAAGCATACGAAAGGAATGGTTTTATGGGACAAACATTAACTGAAAAAATTCTGTCGGCACATATTGTTGACGGAGAAATGATTAAAGGAAAAGAAATCGGAATTAAAATCGACCAAACTCTTACACAGGATGCAACAGGAACTATGGCATATCTTGAATTTGAGGCAATGGGCGTTCCGAGAGTTAAAACCGAAAAATCGGTTGCATACATAGATCATAACACGCTACAAAACGGCTTTGAAAACGCAGATGACCACAGATTTATCGGAAGTGTCTGCAAAAAACACGGAATATATTTTTCAAGACCCGGAAACGGAATTTGTCACCAGGTACATCTTGAGAGATTCGGTATCCCCGGAAAAACATTGATTGGTTCGGATTCACATACTCCCACTGGTGGTGGTATCGGAATGATTGCAATCGGTGCCGGCGGTATGGATGTTGCCGTTGCAATGGGCGGCGGTGCTTATTACATTACTTGTCCAAAGGTTGTTAAGGTTGAATTGAGCGGAAAACTAAATCCTTGGGTTTCAGCAAAGGATGTTATTCTTGAAGTTTTGAGAAGACTGTCTGTTAAAGGCGGTGTCGGAAAGGTTATAGAATATTGCGGCGAGGGTGTTAAGACTTTGTCTGTTCCCGAAAGAGCAACAATAACAAATATGGGTGCGGAGCTTGGTGCAACGACATCTATTTTTCCGTCTGACGAAAATACCCGTGCTTTTTTGAAGGCTCAAAACAGGGAAGAGGATTATACTCCGTTGTGTGCGGATGCCGATGCTGAATATGATGAAGTTGTTGAAATTAATTTATCGGAACTTGTTCCGCTTGCGGCTTGTCCTCATTCACCCGATAATGTTAAAACCGTGGAAGAAATCGGAAAGCTTAAGATCGATCAGGTTTGTATCGGTTCGTGTACAAACTCGTCCTTGGTTGATATGCTTAAGGTTGCTCATATTTTGAAAGGAAGGACAGTTCATCCTGATGTGTCATTGTCAATTGCTCCCGGTTCAAAACAGGTTTTGAATATGCTTGCCAAAAACGGTGCATTGTCAATTATGATTGAAGCAGGTGCAAGAATTTTGGAAAGTGCCTGCGGTCCTTGTATCGGAATGGGTCAATCACCGAACTCAAAAGGTATTTCTTTGAGAACATTTAACCGTAATTTTGAGGGAAGATCGGGAACAAAGGACGGACAGATTTATCTTGTATCGCCCGAGCTTGCAGCAGCATCAGCTCTTTGCGGATATTTAACCGATCCGAGAGAATTGGGTGATATGCCTGAATTTAAAATTCCCGAAAAATTTGATATAAACGATAATATGGTTGTTGCTCCCGTGAGTGCGGAGGAAATGGACAGCGTTGAGGTTTTGAGAGGCCCGAATATTAAGCCGTTCCCGGTTTCGGAGGCTTTGGCTGAAAATATTGATGCTAAGTGCTCGCTTAAGGTCGGAGATAACATCACAACCGACCATATTATGCCAGCAGGTGCAAAAATTCTACCGCTTCGTTCAAACATTCCGGAAATTTCAAAGCACTGCTTTGCTGTATGTGATGAGGGCTTCTATCAGAGAGCACTTGATATGAAAAAGTCAATAATTGTCGGCGGTTCAAACTACGGACAAGGCTCATCGAGAGAACACGCCGCTTTAGCTCCGCTTTATCTCGGCGTTAAAGCTGTTATAACAAAATCTTTTGCAAGAATTCATATGGCAAATCTTGTCAATGCCGGTATTTTGCCGCTTACATTTGAAAATGAAGCCGATTATGACTTGATTTCACAGGATGATGAATTAATGATAAGCGATGTTGCAAATCAAATCAAAAACGGAAATACAATAGTTGTTAAGAATATCACAAAGAATAAAGAAGTTAACACAATTTTGTCGGTTTCCGACAGACAAAAGGAAATGCTTTATGCAGGAGGTCTTTTGAATTATACAAAGAAAATATCGAAATGAAAGGACAGGTAAGCGATATGAAAGAAAAAATTAAAATGACTACTCCGTTGGTTGAAATGGACGGAGATGAAATGACCAGAATAATCTGGAAAATGATAAAGGATATAATCCTGCTTCCGCATATTGACCTTAAAACCGAATATTATGATTTAGGTTTGGTTCATAGAAACGAAACAGATGATAAGGTGACATTTGAAAGTGCTGAAGCAACAAAGAAATACGGTGTTGCGGTTAAATGTGCGACTATCACACCTAATGCCGCAAGAATGCCCGAATACAATTTGAAGCAAATGTGGAAATCACCGAACGGAACAATAAGAGCTATTCTTGACGGTACTGTTTTCAGAACTCCAATACTTGTAAAGGGTATCACACCTTATATTCCCACATGGACAAAACCGATTACAATTGCCCGTCACGCATACGGTGATGTATATAAAAATGTTGAAATGCAGGTTCCGAAGGGTTCAAAAGCAGAGCTTGTTGTAACAGATGAAAACGGAAATGTTTCAAAGGAAATAATCCATAATTTTGACGATACAACAGGTATCATTCAAGGACTTCACAACAAAGATAACTCTATTTCAAGCTTTGCAAGAGCTTGCTTCAATTTCGCACTTGACACAAAACAGGATTTGTGGTTTGCAACAAAAGATACAATTTCAAAAAAATACGACCACCGTTTCAAGGATATCTTTGCTGAAATCTATGAGAATGAATATAAGGAAAAATTTGAAGAATTGGGAATCGAATATTTCTATACATTGATTGATGATGCAGTTGCAAGAGTTGTTCGTTCAAACGGCGGATACATCTGGGCTTGTAAAAATTACGACGGTGATGTTATGTCTGATATGGTTGCAACAGCCTACGGTTCTCTTGCTATGATGACTTCCGTTTTGGTTTCACCCGACGGTGTTTATGAATATGAAGCGGCACACGGAACTGTTCAAAGACATTATTATAAGCACCTAAAGGGAGAAAAGACTTCAACAAACTCCGTTGCAACACTGTTTGCATGGACCGGTGCTTTAAGAAAGAGAGGAGAGCTTGACAACCTGCCCGATTTGATTAAGTTTGCCGATGACCTTGAAAAAGCAACAATTATGACAATCGAAAACGGTATAATGACAGGCGACCTTGCGGCTCTTTCAACTCTTGAAAACAAGAGAACGGTTGACACAGAAACATTCTTGGTTGAGGTTAACAAGACATTGGAAAGCATAATGTAATTTTTATCGGAGGATAATCATATGCAAATCAAAATCAGAGAATACACAAAAAACGATTTGCCCGAAATGATTGAAATTTGGAATGAAGTGGTTAATGAGGGAATTGCGTTTCCGCAAGACTCACCGCTTGATTTATCATCCGCTGAAGAATTTTTCTCTTCGCAGACATATTGCGGTGTTGCGGAAGATGTTGAAGAAGACAAAATATACGGTCTTTATATTCTTCACCCGAACAATGTCGGAAGATGTTCTCATATCTGCAATGCAAGCTATGCGGTTGCTTCAAAAAAAAGAGGTTTGCATATAGGTGAAAAACTTGTTTTGGATTGCTTAAATCGTGGTAAAGACAATAATTTCGGAATTTTGCAGTTTAATGCAGTTGTTGCATCGAACATTCACGCAAGACATCTTTATGAAAGACTGGGTTTTAAACAGCTGGGAACAATACCGAAAGGCTTTAAAATGTCGGACGGTTCGTTTGCAGATATATGTCCTTATTATAAAGAACTTTGATAGGAGGATTTATTATGGCTGAATACACTTATACACCAAAGGGTGTATGCTCCCGTCAAATCACATTTGAGACTGATAACGGAATTGTTAAAAATGTGAAATTTTTCGGCGGATGCAACGGAAATACGCAGGGAATAGCAAGCCTTGTTGAGGGTATGGAAATAAAAGAGGTTATAAAAAGATTGAAAGGTACGGATTGTAACGGAAAGAGAACCTCATGCCCCGACCAGCTCGCACAGGCACTTGAGATTGCCCTTGAAAACGAATAAGATATTAAAGGATGTGATTTTTATATCACATCCTTTTTATATACTCATTTTGAACTAAAATCGAACATTTTTGGACTAAAATTGTATTTACAAATAAGTTTAAATATGATAATATTATTC